>JAPOLW010000072.1 GCA_029976905.1 bacterium
GCCTCTCGCCACCGATGGGGAGAAGGTCTGGGTCGGAGCCTTCCACTCCGGTAATCGGACGACCGTCATCAATGAGAGTGCCGTCTGCAACGGTGGCCCCCAGGCGCCGAGCTGCACGGTCCAGGGGATCACGATGCCCGGCGGACTTCCTGCGCCGGTGGTCGATGCCAACAGACTTCTGGGGCCCGAGGTCGGTTTGATCGTTCGCCAGACGGGGGCGCCGGACGGGCCCTGGCTCGACGAGCTCGGTCGCGACTGGAGCGCCGCAGTGAGGTTCGATCTGCCGGATTGGGATTTCTTCGAGATCGATGCGACGACCTTTCCGCCCGAAGTGACCGGCCGCAAGGTCCCCGGGGTGGGAACGGTCCTGTTCAACGCCGTAATGAATCCGGTAAACGGGAAGCTCTACGTCAGCAATACCGAAGCGCACAACGAAGTCCGCTTCGAGGGCCATGGCCACAATGCGATTTTCCCGACGGTCATCGGAAAGCTCCATGAGTCGCGGATCACCGTCGTCGATCCCGTGGAACTGGGCGTCACCCCCCGACCGCTGAATCCGCACATCGACTACTCGGTGGTCCCGAGCCCGCCCGGTACGAAGGAGGCGAGCCTGGCGATGCCTCTGGAGATGGTCGTGAGCCCCGACGGAGGGAAGCTCTACGTGGCGGCCTATGGGTCGAGTAAAGTTGGATTCTTTGCGACGTCGGAGCTCGAGGACGGGACCTTCATTCCCTCGGCCACCAACCATGCGGAGGTATCCGGTGGCGGCCCGGCCGGGCTCGCACTCGACCCCTCGGGGGCCCTGCTCTTCGTATACACGCGCTTCGACAACGGGCTCTCGGTGGTCGATACGGCAACCCGTACGGAGATCTGGCACGACACCCTTCCCAACCCGGAACCCCAATTCGTGAGGGACGGGCGCCCCTTCCTCTACGACGCTCGAAAGACGTCGAGCAACGGCGACTCGGCCTGCGCAGACTGTCACGTCTTCGGCGGTCTCGACTCCCTTTCCTGGGATCTCGGGAACCCGGACCAGGTCCTCGTGAACAATCCCCTACCGCTGCGGATCCCCGCCATCTCCGGCTTCCAGCACTTTCACCCGTTGAAGGGCCCGATGGCAGTGCAGACGCTCAAGGGCATGGATGGCCACGGACCCATGCACTGGCGCGGGGACCGCAATGGTGGATCCTCCGACCCCTTCAACGAGGAGAAGGCCTTCAAGGCCTTCAACGGCGCCTTCCCCGAGCTTCTGGGGCGGGAGGCGCCGCTCACCGCGGGCGAGATGGACCAGTTCACGCAGTTCATGCTCGCCACGGACCTGCCGGCCAACCCGGTCCGAAATCTCGACAACAGCCTGACCGCAGCAGAAGCCGCCGGTGAATCCCTCTTCTTCGGACGGGTGACCGATACCCTGTTCAACTGCGAGGGGTGCCACAAGCTCAACCCGGCGGCGGGCCACTTTGGCACCGATGGTTTCGGAACCTTCGAGAACGAGACCCAGACCATGAAGGTCGCGCACATGCGGAACATGTACAAGAAGGTCGGCATGTTCGGGATGTCCCCCTCGAGCTTCGTGGACGGTCCCTTCACGCACATGGGTCCGCAGGTTCGCGGGACGGGATACCTGCACGACGGGTCTGTGGACCATTTGTTCCGCTTCCTCTCGGCCGGCGTCTTCTCGATCAATGATAGCGAGCAGCAGAACCTGGCCGAGTTCTCCCTGGCATTTCCGAGCAACCACGCCCCCATCGTCGGGCAGCAGATCACCTTGACTCCGTCGAGCGCGCCGGAGGTGGACACCCGGATCGACCTGCTGCTCTCGCGAGAGGCCTTCGGCGAGTGCGATCTGATCGTCAAGGGAATCGTCGCCGGGGAGCGGCGTGGCGCGGTGCGAATCGCTTCCGGGCAGTTCCAGACGGACCGGGCCGGAGAGATCGCGCCGGAATCCCACATTCGCAACCTTGCGGCGACGCCGGGGCAGGAGTTGACCTACACCTGCGTCCCGCTCGGTACCGGGGTGCGCGCGGGCATCGATCGCGACGCCGACGGCTTCTACGACGGTGACGAGCGCGATGCGGGGTCCGATCCCGACGATCCAGCGAGCACGCCAACTCCCGCGGTTTGCGGCAACTCCATTGTCGAGCCCGGCGAGCAGTGCGACGACGGGAGCGCCAACGGCGGGACCGCGTCGTGTTGCGCGGCCGACTGCAGCTTCAAGCCCGACGGTGCCGCGTCGTGTGACGGTGTGGCCTGTACCAAGACCGACACCTGCACGGCCGGCGTGTGTACCCCGGGAAGCTGCGCCACCGGGTCGGCGTGCGGCTGCGGTGGTGCGTGCGGCTCGAGCAGCGGTACCTGCGGGTGCGTCTTCTGAGGCACCGAAGGACCGGGCGCGCCGCGCAACACGGAGCGACCGGGGGCACAGAGGGAAGCGAGAGTTCGCGGAAGTCTGCCCGCCATCCGTCCACGTTCTAAGGAAACGGACATGATCTGCATGAAACCACACCTGCGAACTATCGCCCGGGGGTTCGTTTCTCTGTGGGCCGGGATCGTGGCAGTGGTCGCCGTCGCAGGATCGGCCCGGGCCGAACCCGTCCTCCAATGGCACGTCGGGCACGGGACCGACCGCGAGGAGCACGTCCACGAAGGTGTGCAGACCAGCGATGGCGGTTACGTCGCGATCGGACATACCCAGGAGGCGTCCGGCAGTCGCTTCGACATGCTGATCGTCAAGACCGATGCCTCCGGGAACCAGCAGTGGCAGACCCGGGTGGGCGGAGCCGGCGAGATGGACGTCGGCTTGACCATCGCCGAGACCTCGACGGGCTACGTGGCCGGCGGCGGCCTTTTTTCCGGTGGCCAGCAGAGTCGGGCCCTGGTCGGCCTGGACGTCAGTGGAAACGTCGTCTGGCAGAAGACCTACCCGGGGGGCGGGGCCGCAGCCGTGCGAGGCATCGACGTCCTCCCGAACGGAGACGTCGTCGCCACGGGATACCTCAACTCCGGGGAGGATGGATTCGTCTTTCTGGTCGAGGGGGACACCTTCCTCATGAAGACCGACCCGGAAGGGAATCTGCTCTGGGATCGAAGTCTCGACGGCATGCAGGGGACCAAGGTCCGCCAGGAACCCGGGGGAGGCCTTGCCGTTCTTTCCGCCCAGTGGGTCTTCGCCGGGGGCGTCGATGCGCTCAATGTGAAACTGATCCGGACGGATGCGTCTGGGGAGACGACCTGGAGCCAGACCTACGGCGGCGAAAACCACATCGCCCCCTTCGACTTCGATCTGACCGACGATGGCGGTTTCATCGTGGGCGGGCACACGACGGGATACGGCGTGGAGAATTGGGATTGCCTGCTCATGAAGATCGACGCGAGCGGCAACGAGTCCTGGCACCGGATCTTCGGCCAGCCGCGCGGCTATGCGGCCTCTTTCATCCACGACGAGTGTTACGGCGTCCGGCAGGACGCAAAGGGAGGCTACGTCCTGGTCGGCGGTACCGGCGACGAGTACTCGTACAGTGCAAGCGGACATCCGTCCGGGCCCTCGGACGAGTGGAAGGCCTACCTCATCGTTACCGACGGCAGCGGCAACGTCATCGACGAAGCGGTCTTCGGCGACGGCCCCGGAGCGGGGAACAACGCTGGCGAGTACCTCACGCTCACCGACGACGGTTGCTACATGATCTTCACCGATACCGATTCGGCGGCCCCCCCGGAGCCCAACAACTTCGGCTTCATGAAGATCTGCGGCGGGAGCTGTGGCGATGGCGTCGTCGACGAGGGGGAGCAGTGCGATGACGGCGGCGCCAATGGTGGAAACGCTTCCTGTTGCGCGGCCAACTGCAACTTCAAGCCCGATGGCGCCGCGTCCTGCGACGGAGTGGGCTGCACGAAGACCGACACATGCAGTTCAGGCGTCTGTACGCCGGGTAGCTGCGCCACCGGCGTGGCCTGCGGCTGTGGCGGATTGTGCTCTTCGAGCGGCGGCGCCTGCGGCTGCGGGTACTGAACGCTCATACCCCATTCAATCGTCGGGGTCAGCGATTCGCGGAGGCCATCCGGGAAATCCGGGCTGAAACCCATCCGGGTCGACCCGAGGTGTTTTTCCGCAGGGAGCCACGTTCTGGGCAGTTGCCATTCCGGGGCTTGTGGCCCGTGAGCGTGCGCGCATGATCGGAGCATGTCCAGGCCGCAACTCGTGTGGCTCAAACGCGATCTGCGCATGCGCGACCACGCGCCGCTTTGTGCGGCCGCTGAGCGCGGTCCCATCCTCGTCGCCTACGTCTACGAACCCGACCAACTCGATGCGCCGACGCACGATGCGTCCCACCTGAATTTCATCCGCGAATCCCTGGCGGAGCTCGAGCGGCAGCTCGTGGCGCGCGGTGCGCGGCTCACCCTGCTTCGTGGCCTGCTTCCCGATGCCTTCGAACGACTGCACGCGCGAGTCGGCTTCGAGGCCATCTGGAGCCACGAGGAGACCGGGCACGCGCGGAGCTACGCTCGCGACGAGAGGGTGAAGACCTGGTGTCGCGGCCGGGGAATCGCGTGGCACGAAATCCCGCAGCACGGTGTCGTCCGGCGATTGGGGAGCCGCGATGGCTGGGCCGCCCGGTGGACCCGCACGATGCGCCGTCCTCTTCTCCCGGAGCCCGAGCGGCTCGAGGATGCACTCGGTGCACCCGATGTCGAGCACGTCGGTCTCCTCGGACCGGCCGATCTGGGCCTCACTCCCTCGGGGCGGACGGAGGTACAGCGGGGAGGCGAGACCCAGGCGCAGGAGACTCTCGACTCGTTTCTCGCCGGGCGCTCGGTGTCCTACCGCACCGACATGTCGAGTCCGCTGAGCGCTTGGAACGGGTGCAGCCGCTTGAGTCCCCATCTGGCCTACGGGACCATTTCCATCCGGGAGGTCGCACAACGTTCGGCGGCACGGCGCGAGGAACTCAAGGAGATGCGGGCACGGGGGGAGGATCTTCCCGCGACCTGGCTCTCGTCGCTTGCCTCTTTCGAGAAGCGACTGCGCTGGCATTGTCATTTCATTCAGAAGCTCGAAGACGAGCCAGCGCTGGAGTTCCGCAACATGGCCCGCGCCTGCGACGGCCTGCGCGAAGACGAATGGAGTGAGGAGCGCTTCGAGGCATGGAAGCAGGGTCGGACGGGCTATCCCATGGTGGATGCCTGCATGCGCGCGCTCGAGGCAACCGGATGGATCAACTTTCGCATGCGAGCCATGCTCGTGAGCTTCGCGAGCTACCACCTGTGGCTGCATTGGCCGCGCGTGGCGGAGCATCTCGCTCGACTCTTTCTCGACTTCGAGGCGGGGATCCACTTCTCTCAGGTGCAGATGCAAAGCGGAACCACCGGCATCAATGCCGTGCGCATCTACTCTCCGGTCAAGCAGGTCATCGATCAGGATCCCCGCGGGGAGTTCATCCGTCGGTGGGTTCCCGAACTCGCGCCCGTCCCCGTCGCCTATCTGCCCGAGCCCTACAAGATGCCGCTCGACGAGGCGGCGCGGCTCGGTTGCCGGATCGGTCGCGACTATCCCCGGCCCATCGTCGAAAATACGAAGGCCATGCGAGAAGCGCGTGAGCGACTCTCGGCCTTGCGGCGGGGGGGGGAGGCCCGACAGGAGAGCCGCGCCGTGTACGAAAAACACGGGTCCCGTCGGCGCCCGCCCCCGCGTCGACGGGCTCGTTCTTGAGAGCGCGGCGAGGCCGCGGCGAGGCTTTGGCCAGCGGCGTTCAGCTGGTCTCGAATTCTCGTGCGCTCGGGTAGGCTTCCTGGGTTCCCTTTTCGGTGACGCTCCTCGATGCGTAGCGCACGGCTCGTGCGATCGCGTCGGGAATCGGGCGGCCGGCAACGTAGGCGTTGGCGAAGCAGCCAATGAAGGCATCGCCGGCGCCGGTCGTGTCGACCGCGTGGACGTGCGGCGCGGCGAAGCGCTCCACGCGGTCGCCGTGCAACCAGAGGGCACCCTTCTCTCCCAGGGTCACGATCAGGTTCTCGAAGCCCCGCAGGAGTAGGGTGCGCGCGGCCGCGACGACGTCATCCTCGTGCTCGACCGGCATGTCGGTGAGGATCTGCAGTTCGGTTTCGTTCGGAACGAAGAATTTGCATTGGCGGGCGTAGTCGAGGTCCAGGTCCGTCCTGGCCGGCGCCGGGTTGAGCAGAACCGGGATCTTTCGGGTGCGGCCGAAATCGATGGCGGCGTAGACGGTGTCGAGGGGTACTTCGAGCTGCAGGAGAAGAAGCGAGCAGGCCGAGAGCGCGTCGCTGGCTGCGTCGACGTGGGCGGGTGTGAGCTTCTGGTTGGCGCCCGGGGCGATCAGGATCCGATTCTGGGAATCGGCGTCGACCCAGATCGTGGCCACCCCGCTGGACACGCCCGGGACCTTCTCGACCAGGCTCGTCTCGATTCCAAAGCGCCGGAAGTTGGCCAGGGTGTCCTCGGCAAATACGTCATCGCCGAGCCGAGCCATCATTTTCACGGGCGAGCCGAGACGGCGGGCCGCCACGGCCTGGTTGGCGCCCTTGCCGCCGCAACTCATCGCGAACTCCCGGGCCCGCCGGGTCTCGCCTGCCTGCGGAACGGCATCGGCGTAGGCGATCAGGTCGACCATGCACGAGCCGATCACAGCGATCGTCCCTTCCTCTCCGCTTCTTGGTTCGGACATCCCTGGAGATTAGCGGGCGAAGCGGGGCCCGGCGAAGCCTCGGCGCTGGCTCGCCCGGCTCGGCGCTCCGCCTTCTCCTGGGGCAGAGCCGTTGAACTTTCGCCTTTCTCACCGAAAGGGGCCAGGATAGGGTCCCTTACGTGAAGACTCCCTGGGCCAGTGTGTTCCTTTGCCTCCTGCTTGTCGCGGGCTGTTCGGGCGATGATGGGTCCGATTGTGGTTCCGGCGGGACCTGTGCGGACGTGCCGTCGTGCGCCCGTGGGGGTGAGGGATGTCCTCCGGCGAGCGACGAGGACTGTCGAGCGGGACTGGAGTGTGCGCTCGCCGGTCGGTGCACGTTCGCACAGGGCGAGTGCATCGCATCGACCCGCGAAGATTGCCTCGGCTCGGACCATTGTCGGGCAGATGGTCGATGCTCGGCACGCGAAGGCCGGTGCATTGCCACATGCGACGCCGATTGTCGCGCCTCGGAGCTCTGTCGGGATCTGGAGCCAGGGTTGGATTGCTATCCGTCGACCGAGGAAGGCCGGTGCGTAGTCTACTGAGAGGCGCGCCGCCCACGGGATCCGGTTAGGTCGCCTCGTCGTGGTCTCTGCGGCCTATCGGTCCTGGGTCCTCGCGATCCTCCTGGTGATGTACGTCTTCAACTACCTGGACCGGTACGTGCTCACCCAGATGATCGGTCCGATCAAGGAAGACCTCGGGGTCACCGACACGATGGTCGGTTTTCTGATCGGTCCCGCCTTCGCGGTCTTCTACGCGATCTGCGGAATCCCGGTGGCCCGGCTCGCCGACACGCGCTCCCGGCGCTCCATCATCGCAGTCGGCCTCCTGGTGTGGAGTCTCTTCACCGCGGCTTCCGGTCTCGCCCGCAGCGCCGCGCAGTTGGCGGTCACGCGGATTCTGGTCGGGGTTGGAGAGGCGGCGGGTGCCGCGCCGGCGCACTCGCTTCTCTCCGATTATTTTCCTCCCGATCGCCGTGCGACGGCGCTGGCGGTCTTTCAGGCTGGTGTTCCCCTGGGCAGCATGCTCGGCCTCGTCCTCGGGGGGCTTCTGGTCGACCAGATCGGCTGGCGGTCGACCCTGATGGCGGTCGGGCTTCCGGGGATCGCCGTCGCCGTCGTCCTGCGCGCGACCGTACGCGAGCCCGCGCGCGGCGCACTCGATCCAGGCGTGGCGACGCCGGCGAAGGAGGCAGGGTTTCGCGAGGTCTTCGCGTCCCTCGCGCGCAAGCCCACCTTCTGGGCCATCGCGCTCGGCGCTGGCGTCGCCTCCTTTGCCGGGACCGGTTTCGGCTTCTGGATGCCCGCGTTTCTCGAGCGTGTCCACGAGATGGGGCGGCTGGAGATCGGATTGCGCTTTGGGCTCATCAGCAACGTCGCCGGCGTGATTGGCGTGGTGGTCTGCTCGCGCATCACCGACGCACTCGGAGCCCGTGACCTTCGTTGGTATCCGGTGGCTGGCGCGGTCTCGATCGCGCTGATGCTGCCGTTCCTCGGCCTCACCTTGCTCTGGCCCGACGGCCGACAGGCGATCTACTTCATGATTCCCTCGGGTCTGGTGGGCGGCGCCTGGGCCCCCATTGCGTTCTCGATGGGGCAGAACATTGCCGCTCCGCACATGCGCGCGACCGCCGCTGCTCTCCTGATCTTCTCGATCACCTTCCTCGGGCAAGGGCTTGGGCCGCTGGCCGTGGGTTACCTGAATGACGTTCTCGAGCCCGTCTACGGTGCCCGGGCGATCCGGTGGTCCCTGTTGGGAGTTCTTGCGACGTGCAGCGTCGGGGCGGTGGCGTTCGCCTTCGCGGCCCGGAGCTTCGAGCGAGACGTGGCTTGACCCGGGGTGCGGTCGGCCGTCCTCTCAGCTCAGTGCTGCGTAGACTTCGGCGAGCAGGGCGCGCGGCCGGGGGTCGACGAGCCAGACGCCGTTGTGCATGAGGTTCATCGTAAAGGCGAAGCTCATGCGGTTTTCGGGGTCGGCCTGGGCATAGGACCCGCCCATGCCGGCGTGTCCGAAGACCCGCGGGTTCGGGCCGAGAGGTTCCTCGTCGGGAGGCATCTGGAAACCGAGACCAAATCGCGTGACCACGGGCAGGATCTCGTCCGGCCCACGGCTCTGCTCGGTACGCGCGCGCTCGATCGTCTCCGGGGAGAGGATGTGGACGCCGTCGAGGGAGCCGCCGGTCGCGAGCCCTCCGTAGAGGCGGGCGAGCGCGGACGCGGATCCGTGGCCGTTGGCCGCGGGGATCTCGGCGGCGCGCCACGGGCGGGTGTTCGCATCGTTGGGGTCGATGGGTGGGTTGATGAAGGCCTTGGCGAGCATGCCCTCGGGCTCGGCCAGGATGCGTTCGAAGAGATCGGGGCCGTCTCCCGGATGGATCGGCCCCTGGACCAGCGGGGAAACGCGGTCCTCGTGTTCCTCGGGGAGGCCGATGTGGAAATCGATGCCGAGGGGCTCGGCGAGTTCCTCGCGAAAGTAGGTTCCGATCGAGCGGCCGGTGATGCGCCGGACGAGCTCGCCGATCAGATAGCCGAACGTCACGGCGTGATAGCCGTGTTTTTCTCCAGGCTCCCACCAGGGCTCCTGCGCGGCCAGGGCGCTCGTCATGCACTCCCAGTCGTAGAGAGATCCCGGTGCAAGCGGTGCCCGCACGGCCGGTAGGCCAGCGCGGTGCCCGAAGAGGAAGCGGACGGGGAGGTCCGCCTTACCCGCCGACGCGAATTCCGGCCAGTACCGGGCCACCGGGGTGTCGAGGTCGAGGCGACCTTCCTCGATCAGGCGCAGCGCACAAATCGCCGAGATGCCCTTGGTCGTGGAGAAGACGTTGACCAGGGTATCTCTGGTCCACGGTCGGGAGCGATCGGAATCCGCAAAGCCTCCCCAGAGATCCACGACCGGATCCCCATCGATCGTCACGCATACCGACGCCCCCAGGTCGTCGCCACGCGCCAACGATCCCTCGAGGACGCGCCGGACGCCAGCGAACTCCGGGGGGCAATCTCCTTGGACCGAAGGTGTATCGCTCATCACCCGGGTTTTCGCAGAATCCAGTGCCCGAGGGAAGAATCACCGCTGGCGGGGGCGACCAGGCGGTGGACCCGATCAAGAGGATGGCCAGGTGTAGTGTGCGATCACCTGCCCGCCAGCATTCTGGACTTCGATGAGTCTACCGGGCGGGTCGAAATCGAGCAGTAATTCGCCGGTTTCCGGCGAGGTGTCGAATTCGATTTCGCCTTCCGGTTCGCCGTCCTCGAGGACGACCTCGAAGGTTCCGCGGTTGGTGCCGTCGATCCACAGGGAGTGGGTGCCCAGCGAACCGTCCTCGATCTCGACCTCGAATTCGCCGTCGCAGTCGTCGTCGACGCTCCACTTGGCTTCACCTTCGACGTCCGGATCGACACCCGTGACGATCAGGGAGCGGGTGATCTCGAAAGAGTCGCACGCACCCGAAGGCGGCGTCGCGTTCCCGCCGGAGAAGGTCGCCGTCCAGATTGGCATTGCCCCCTCGAAGATCTCGACCTGTGCACCGAACGGATCGAAATCGAGAGGCGGCCCGCCATCGTCGTCTCCGAACTCCAGCTCGCCCTCGTTGCCTTCGGACGTCACCACGACCTCGATGGAACCCTTCGGGGTGCCGTTGATGGTGACCGGGTAGAGTCCGCTCGGAAGGTCCTCGATCTCGATGTCGAAACCGGGATCGCAATCGTCGTCGATTTCGTACTTCATGTGACCCGAACTCGAGGGATACCCGACGGCGGGTCCGAGTTCCTCTCGATCTTCGGTCTCGTTGCAGGAATCGATGCCAGCCGAGGGGGCGCGTGCGACGCCGGTGAGGTAGACGTCGAGGCCTATGGCAATGTCGATCGTCTTGCCGCGCGCATCGAAGGTGAGCCCTTCTTCGATCTCGACTTCTCCCTTCCTCCCGGAGACGGTGATCGGAATCTCGGGAACGCCTCCTACCACGATGTCGTACTGGCCGTCGGGAAGATCTTCGACCTCGCATTCGAAGCTCGCCTGGCCTTTCTTGATCTGGTAGCGCACTTCGCCCTCTGCGTCCGGCGCGAGGGCCGTACCGTAGAGGTCGGCGCGCTCGTCGTACTTGGTATCGCTGGACTCACCGGCGCTGGCGAAGACGCCTTCGAAAGCACTGACGGCGGCCGCAGATTGGATGCCAATCGCCTTCCCGTAGGGATCGAAGCCCATTCCTGCGTCTCTGGTCGATTCGACCTTGAATTTGAGGCTGCCTCGACCGTTGGAGCGGGTGCGTTCCTGCGGTTCCCCGTCAATGACGAGATCGTACTCGGTGGCTGGGGCGAGCCCTTTGGCCTTCACCTGGAACTTGGACTTCTTCGCCTTCATGGCGGCTGTGAACTTCGCGGACGCGCCGGGGGCTGCGCCGGTTGCACTCAGCGATCCTTTCGCCTTCAGCCCGCTTCCCGCACGGACGGTTCCGGGCCACAACAGGGCGAGGGCTGCCGTCGCGCAGACGCCCAATCGGAAAAGAGATTCGAGGTGTTTCCAGCTGACTTCAGACATTCGGTGCTCTCCTTGGTTCAACGCGATGAGTCGATAGCTACTATTCAGAAATATCCTCTTGCAACTCAGATTTTGCTCAGACGCCTGCTTTTTCCTGCGCTCAGCCTGCGGGCTCGAGACGGAATGTCGCGTCCTTGGTTTCCGAGGCGCACCTTTCCGGTCTCGCCTGGAAAATCACGCGCAGAACTACGCGGGGGGTTCGATGGCAGTGCCCGGCGAGGGCTTTTCATTTCGTTGCCAGGAAATTCTCCGCGTCCGACTTCTTGACCACGTCGAG
>JAPOLW010000730.1 GCA_029976905.1 bacterium
TCAACATCAACTATCGATATGTCGAAGAAGAGCTGAGCTATCTCTTCGACAATGCCGATCTGAAGGCTCTCGTCTACGCGCGCGAATTCGCGCCGCGGGTCGCTGGTGTTCGTGAGGCAATGCCGCTGCTGCGCCATCTCATCCAACTCGAGGATGGGAGTGGCGCCGATCCTTCGGGACTCGATGCGATCGACTACGAGGCGGCGCTGGCCGGAGGGTCTCCCGAGCGCGATTTCGGGCCGCGTTCGCCGGACGACCGCTACATTCTCTACACGGGTGGGACCACCGGCATGCCCAAGGGCGTGGTCTGGCGGCACGAAGACGTCTTCATGGCCCTCGGCGGAGGGATCGACCCCTATACGCAGGAGCGGGCGACCCGTCCCGAGGTCATGGTCGAGCGTGGTGCCGCGGCCGGCGGGCCGATCACCTTCCTTCCCATCGCGCCGCTCATGCATGGCGCGACGCAATGGGCGGTGATGTCACAGAGCTTCACCGGTAACCGTGTCCTGCTCGTCGCGAAGTTTGAGGCCGCGCATGTCTGGCAATTGGTGGAGGAAGAGAAGGTCAACTCGATCATGATCACCGGGGACGCGATGGGTCGTCCCCTCATCGAGGAATTGCAGGGCGCCAGCGCGGGTCGTGACGTGTCCTCGCTCTTCGTACTTTCCTCGAGCGCGGCCACCTTCTCACCGACCGTCAAGGATGCGTTTTTCGAGAAATTTCCGAACCTCATGATGATCGACGCGATCGGCGCTTCGGAGAGTGGAAATACCGGTATGGTCACGGTGCAACCCGGGCAGACCGAGATGAAAGGCGGGCCGACCGTCACCCGGGTCGGCAATACGGTCGTGCTCGACGAGAACGGCAAGATCCTCGAGGCGGGGACGGGCGAGATCGGAAAGCTCGCGCGCGCCGGAGACATCCCTCTCGAGTACTACAAGGATCCCGCCAAATCGGCCGAGACCTTCGTGACCTACGACGGCGTCCGCTACTCGATGCCGGGCGACTACGCCACAATCGAATCCGACGGGCGCATCACGCTCATCGGCCGGGGCTCGGTCTCGATCAACTCCGGTGGAGAGAAGATCTTCCCGGAGGAGGTCGAAGCCGCGGTGAAGTCCCATCCCGACGTTTTCGATTGCACCGTGGTCGGTGTGCCCGACGAGCGCTTTGGTCAGCGGGTTTGTGCCGTGGTGCAATTGCGCGAGGGGCGCTCCCCGACCCTTGAATCCGTGCAGGAGCAATGCCGCACGAAGATCGCCGGCTACAAGGTGCCCCGGGAGATGCACGCGGTCGACCAGATCGTCCGCTCGCCGAGCGGGAAGCCCGACTATCGATGGGCGAAAGCGACCGCGCTCGAGGCGCGCGGGGAGTCCTCCTCCTAGGAGTTTCCATGTGCGGCCGCTTTACGCTGACCTCTCCCGCCGAGGTCCTTGCGGCGACCTTCGGCATCGATCCACCGGCCGGGTTGGAAGCCCGGTATAATCTTTGCCCCGGACAGGTTGGAAGCACGGAATAATCTTTGTCCCGGAAAGGCAAACGCAGTGGTCAGCCAGGAGGCGGAGGCATCGCAGCGGTCGTGGGGTTTCATGCGTTGGGGTCTGGTGCCGCACTGGATGAAGGAAGTGCCTCGCGATGCACGATTGATCAACGCGCGCTCCGAGACCGCCTCTTCCAAGCCTTCGTTTCGCGATTCCTTCCGGTCCCGCCGATGCCTGGTGCCCGCCGACGGGTTCTACGAATGGCGGGCGGAGCCCGGTGGGAAGCAGCCCTACCTGATCCGGTCCCGGGAGGGAGTTCCCTTCGCCATGGCGGGCTTGTGGGCAAGGTGGCGGCGCGATGACGGCCCCGGCCTCGAATCCTGCGCGATCCTGACGACGACGCCGAATGCGCTCATGGAGCCGATCCACGACCGGATGCCGGTGTTGCTCCCACCCGATGCGTGGCGCGATTGGCTCGATCCGGAAGCGACCGACGTCGCACGCCTACAGGATCTACTGCGCCCCGCTCCGGCCGAGGGCATGGAAGCGATTGCGGTCAGCCGACAC
>JAPOLW010000731.1 GCA_029976905.1 bacterium
GCTGGTAATGGGACGGCAACGGTTGCGCCGCTTGAAGCCGCCGGTGAAGGAGCGATGGCTGCGGCTGAGGGTGCAGCTTGGGGTGAGGCTAGGGATGAGGCTGGGGATGGGGCTGGGGGTGCGGCTGCGGCGGCTGGGCAAGGAGGAGTGATCACGAGCGCAGAGGAGGGGCGTCGTCGTCGAGATTGATCCAGACGAATCCACCCCACGCTTCACAACGCACCCCCACGAGGTCGAGATCCCCGGGCTGCAGATTGTGCTCGGCAAACGTCTTCGCCTGCGGGACGAAGGTATTGCGACCGTCGGGGCCATAGCACCAGCCGTGGAAGGGGCAGGTGAACCCGGCCGCGCAATTGCCCCGCCCCGCGGCGAAACGAACGCCGCGGTGTCGGCAGGCGTTCTGGAACGCACGCACGCCACCGTCCTCCGCGCGCACCACCAGGATGGATTGGTCGAGGATCTCGTACTCGACGAAGTCGTTGGCCTCGGGAATCTCCTCGAGCCGACACGCCATCTGCCAGACGCGCGACCAGAGCTGCCTGGCCTCGAGCGCGAAGAAGTCGGCGTCGAAGTACCGCTCCCGCGGCACGCGGTCGCGGTACTCCATTGCATACGGCACCGGCAACGCCGCCCCGCCCTGGCCCGCGATCGTCATCGTCGTCCTCTTGTCTCAGAGTCCGTGTTCGAATGCCATACACTGGACGAGGGAAGCGTAGGGTACTAGGAACGCGGACGTCGCCTGGCGGCTCTTCTTTGGGCGTTGCGCCAGGAGGAGGTCGTCGGGGGCGCCTGCAGGCACCCCCCTCCGGCCCCGAACGCGGCGTCCGGGCAAAATGTCTTCTCCCAAATCCACACCGACGCACCCCTCGTCTCCGGCCGAAACGGAAGTGGACGTGCTCGTGGTGGGGGCCGGCATCACCGGGATCTACCAACTCTACCGCGCGCGCGAGGCCGGGTTTTCGGTACTCCTGATCGAGGCGGGCGACGGCGCCGGGGGCACGTGGTTCTGGAACCGCTACCCGGGCGCGCGCTTCGACTCCGAGAGCTACAGCTACGGCTACCTTTTTTCGAAGGAACTCTTCGACGCCTGGGAATGGAGCGAGCACTTCGCGGGGCAACCGGAGATCGAGCGCTACCTGAACCACGTCCTCGACCGCTTCGATCTGCGCCGACACGTGCGAGTTGCGACCCGACTCACCGCGGCCGCCTTCGACGAGGGCACGGGTCGGTGGAACGTCGACTGCGCTGGAAGCCGACTCCGGGCCCGCTTCCTCGTTGCCGCCACCGGCGTTCTGTCGGTGCCGTACTTCCCGGCTCTCCCCGGACGCGAAGACTTCGCGGGCGAATCCCTCCACACCGGACGGTGGCCCCACGGGCCGGTCCCCTTCTCGGGCCGACGCGTCGCCGTCGTCGGCACCGGCTCGAGCGGCGTGCAGATCATCCCGGCGATCGCCAGGGAGGTCGACTCGCTGGTCGTCTATCAGCGAACCGCCAACTGGTGTACGCCGCTCAACAACGCACCGATCACCGACGCAGAGCAGGCCCGACTGCGCGCCGACTTCGAGACACTGCGCGAGACGCTGAATACGTCGCTGCACGGATTCCACCACCCCCCCTGCGACCGGGGCGCCTTCGACGATCCGGCGGCCAAACGTCGGGCCTTCTTCGAGAAGATGTGGAACAGCCCGGGCTTCACCAAGCTGACCAGCAACTACCTCGACCTGCTCTCCAACGACGACGCCAACGCTGCCTGGTGTGCCTTCGTGGCCGAGAAGATCCGCGCGCTGGTGGACGACCCCGAGACGGCAGAACGCCTGATCCCGACCCAGCACCGCTTCGGAGAGAGGCGCCCGCCCTTCGTGACCGGCTACTACGAAGCCTTCAACCAGCCACACGTCGCGCTCGTCGACCTCGAGCGCATCGATCGCCCGAGCCCCGTCCTCAGGATGATCCTCCGCACCTTCCTGCGCTCGGACCAGGGCCTCGACCCCGCCCGCGATGACCCCTCGTACCATCGAGGGATCGGTCCCATAGGTTGGTGGCATCT
>JAPOLW010000732.1 GCA_029976905.1 bacterium
TCGTTATCGTCGTAATCGTAATCATCATCATCGATACGACGACGCACTATCATTCGAGGTTAATAAAAAAGATGATGGCAATAGTTCAGGCAGGCGTTCGCGACGATATGTGAAGATGCGCTCGATGTCCCGCGCCACCCAGCGCCCCGCCACCAGATCGCCGATGGTGCCGAAGGGAAGGCGATAGCGCACCCGATCGCGGACCAGGGTGCCGCGACCGCAGCGCTCGAGTTCGTGGGTATGGTGCCAAAGGTCGTAGGGACCTTTTTCCTGTCGATCCACGAAATCGTGCGGTGGGTTCCATTGGTCGATCATGGTGCGCCAGCGAATCGGGACTCCGTGGAGGCGGATCTTGTAGGCGATCCGACTTCCCTTGCGAAGGGGACCGTCGGGCGGCGAGGTGATGGCGAACCGCAGAAAGGGTGGGGTGATCTTCTCCAGGTTCTGCGCATCCGAGAAGAACTCGAAGGCCCGCTCGAGAGGCACGTCGACGTATCGTTCGGTGATCAGGAGATGGGCGTCCTCGGAGCAAAGCTGGGCGAGCGCGTCGGCAAGCGTAGGATGGCGGAACGAGAAGCCGGTCCGCTCGGCGACGCTCACGACGAGCCGCTGGCTTGCCGTCATGACGGCGGCCATCTCTCCCACGGCGATTCTCAATGCGAAGGCGGGTGCGGGAAGGAAAGCAGGGCGACCGAGGGTGGCGGCCAGGACGCGGGTAAATTCCGCGTTCCGCACGGGATTCGGAGCGGCGGCGTTTACGGCACCGCGGATGTCCTCTCTTTGCAAAACGTGCAGGAAGAGTCCCACGACGTCGTCGATGTGGATCCAACTCATCCACTGTCGACCGGATCCGATGCGGCCGGCCAGCCCGAGACGGAAAAGGGGCAGGACGGTCGGAAGCATGCCGTCGTGGCGGTCGAGCACGATGCCGATGCGAAGCGCCGCCGTCCGAATGCCGAGGCTCTCCGCTTCGAAGGCAGCCGCCTCCCAGTCGGCGCAAAGTCGGGGCATGAAGCCTTCCCCCGGCGCCACCTCCTCGTGGAGCTTTTCGTCGCCCCGGTCTCCATACAAGCCGATCGCCGAAGCAGACAGGAAGTGTTTCGGACGGAGTTCAGCCGGAAGTGACGCCATCGCATTGACGAGGGCACGCGCACTGTCGATCCGCGAGCTCTCGAGTGCCTTCTTGCGACGAGCGGTCCACCGGCCCCCCGCGATGTTCTCCCCCGCGAGGTGGATCACCGCGTCGGCGCCGGCGAGGCGGGCCGGGTCGACGACCATTGGGTCCCATTGGAAGATCGAGCACCGAGCGGGGAGGACGAAGGACGCCTTCTCCGTCGACCGGGTCCAGGCTTCCACTTCGTGTCCCGAAGCGAGGAGGGCGCGTGTCAGGGCGCGGCCGACGAGACCGGTCGCTCCCGTCATGATGATCTTCATGGTCGAGATCGACTCCTACAACCGAGAAAAACGTTTATATCGTCCACAGATGAGAATAAGTCGGGTCGATTGCCTGTCAAGGAGTTCACAACAACGGACTTGACGAGAGTCCTGGGTTTTCGGAAACCGTTCACAATGCCCGTGAAGACCCTCTCTCCCCGGGATCTGGCACGCGCCGTCGGCGTGAGCGAATCGTCCGTGAAGAGATGGGCAGACGATGGTCGTCTCCCCTTCGTTCGCACCGCCGGCGGGCATCGCCGTATTCCGGTCGCCGCGGCCGTGAAGTTCGTGCGTGAGGCTGGCCTCGACGTCGAGCGTCCGGATCTTCTTGGCGTGCGGGGACTGCGAGTGGCCGCACGCGGTACCGAACCGGAAGCGGCGGCGCTCGAGGAGGCCAACGCGAAGGTGGCGACGGCGGAGTCCGAAGTCGCGACGGACGCCGAGGCGCTCCGAGCGGCGCGCTTGGCGTCCGCCGCGGCCGCGGAGGACGCTGCGGCGACCATCACGGAGGCCGCGGAGAGGCTCCTCGAGGCGAAGGCGCGCGCCGCCAAGCTCAAGAGGCAGATGGACGAAGCGGACGCCGAGATCAGGGAC
>JAPOLW010000733.1 GCA_029976905.1 bacterium
CGAGTCCGAGAAGACCTACGAGCCACTCGAATGCGATTCCGGTGTCTCCTGCGTTGCTTTCGAGTGTCCACCGATCAGGCAGAACATGGCAGCCCGTCCACAGGCGAGCGGCCTCGTCGAAGCGGGGCGCCGATTCGACAGCCATGACCGGTGTGGTGGTGCCGAGAACGGCGGCGGCTTCCCCCGCCGCGACGACGCCCGCGCCCAGCAGGGCGCACTGTGTATCGGCACCGCCGGCGAAGACCGGAGTGCCGGCCGCGAACCCGGTCTGCTCCGCTGCCTCGCTGGTGACGCGGCCCAGAAGAGTGCCGGGTTCGACGAGGGGGGGCAGCAGGCGCTCCGCGACGTCGAAGGCCTCGAGAATCTCACTGCTCCAGATTCGCGACGATACGTCGAGGAGCATCGACTCCCCTGCATTGGACGGCTCGCTCGCAAGCGCCCCGCTCAGGCGGTAGGAGATCCAGTCGTTCAGGCTCAGGATGGAGGCGACGCGTTGATCCGGAGTTCGCATCCGATAGCTGATCAAGCGCGCGAGGGAGAAGACGAAGGGTGGCCAATGGCCCGTGATCCGGGTGGCGCTCGCCGGATCGAGTCGTTCGAGGATCTGGAACCCTCCGGCCATGCCGCGGCCATCCATATTGGGCGCGGCGTAGAGTTCGCGGCCCTGGGCGTCGAGAAAGACCGTCCCGAGGCGCAATGCCGTCGCGGCGACGCCGGCGATCGCGTCGCGAGAAATGCCGGCCTCCGCGATCGCCTTGCGGGCGCAACGCGCGAGAGCAGCCCAGAAGGTGTGCGGATCGAAACTCTTTCCGGCGACGAGTTCCTCGTGCTCGAAGGGGACGGGGTCGAAGGTCCAGGCTTCCCGTACGACGGAGAGGCGCTTGCCCTCGACATCGAAGATTGCACACTTGCCGCCGCCGGTTCCGTAATCGAGGGCTGCAAAAAAGGGTCCCTGGCTCGCCATCATGACTCCCGTCTCGTGCGCCGGGAGGGCGGTGCTTCGGTCGGCGCCGAACCCCCAGAGAGTTGCAGGATCCGGAGTCGGTCCGCAAGTCGCCCCGGTGCCCGTCCGGTCACCGGGAGTGGGCGCGGGCGTCGTTGAGCATGCCACGGAAGAAGACGAGGCTGATCACGAAGGGAAGCGCGTAGTACGACAGTCGAAAGAGAATCAGCGCGATGACCGTCTCCGCAAGCGGTGTCCCGAGAGCGGCGAAGAGGGCGGTGGTCAGGCTCTCCATGATGCCCAGACCTCCGGGTGCCAACGAGATCATCGAGGAGAGGATCGCCACCGAGAAACCCACGGTGATCAGGGCCGGGGCGACCAGCAGGTCGACACTCCAGAAGCAGCCCCAGAGCACCGCAAGGGTCGCGACCCAGTCGAGCAGGATGTAGACCGTGGGGGCCAGCATGCCGCGCCAGTTGGCGACCAGAAAGTGGAAGCCGTCGTCGATGTTGTGCACTTGACGCCAGATCCGGGTCCGGTGCGGCGCTCGTTCTTCGGGAAGGAAACGTCGGCCCAGACGGTGGGCGAGGTGGCCGACGCCGAGGAGGACCCGTCGACGGATGCGCGGTCGGACCAGAAGCACGACACAAAGCCCCATGATCAAGATGAACAAGCCGAGACAGGCCCCGGCCGCGATCAGGGCCGGAATCCCCAGGGTCTCCTGTCGGACGAGAAAGTAGAAGCCCAGCACAAGGAAGACCAGGAGCGCCAGGTTCGTCAGGAGGCCCTGCACGAACGAGATCGTGACCGCCCGCCCGACCGGGATTCCGTGGCGGCGGAAGAAGTACATGCGAACGGCGAATCCGGACAAGCCTCCGGTCGCGACGATGTAGTTCACGGTATTGGAGACGAATGTGATGCGGAGCATCGGCCCGAGTCCGAGGGCCGTCCCCGCGGCCGCAGCGATCCCGTCGTAGGAGAGAGCCATCAACACGTAGCTGAAGACCGTGGCGAAGATCGGCAGACCGAAGCGCAGCCAGGAGACGTTGGCAGCGGCCTGCGCGAGCTTCACGCCGTCGCTGT
>JAPOLW010000734.1 GCA_029976905.1 bacterium
GGCGAGCGACGCTGTTGCGTTCAGGGGGTCCCGCGCGGCGTCCTCCGCGGGCTCGAAGCCGAAGTACGAGCGCAGCACCGGCACGGCCTTGGACCGGAGGCCGGCCACGGTGGCGTTCGTCGACGTGAATGCGTGCACGGCGTGCGGTCTGTGCGCCCCGCTGTGCCCCGCCCTCTGCATCGAGAGTCTGGCCGCCGGCGTCGTGACCGGGCGGGATCCGCAACCGGGGCAGATCCGGTTCCACGAATGCGTCGGCTGCCACGTTTGCGTCGAGGTCTGCACCCACCTCGCCGGCGTGGAGGCGATTCGGGCCTACGACGCCAATCTGGCGGAACAGGTTCTCAGTACCGAGATCGGCGATCGGCCCGAGCCGGCCGGCGTGGCACCGGAGGCCTGGGACGAGTTGTGGGCCGAAGGAGGCGGGTTCCACCACATGGGCGAAGGTTCGCGCATCGCGAGCCTTCTGGGACCTGCGGACCGCGCCCTACTCGACAACGAGCGGCTCGGTTCGAGCTGAATCCGGCGCTGCCGTGGAAAAGAACCCTTTTCCGTCCCTGAAGGGGCGCTACGCCGCCATTCTCCTGGCCACCCTGAGCCTCTTCGTCCTCGCACCGCTCCTGCCAAGTGATCGGCTCATCCCCTGGGAACTGACGCTGGTCACCCTCCTGGTCTTCTTCAGCAGCCTGCGCGCGTTGTGGACCAGCCGAACGATGCTGCTCATCGTCGGTTTCCTTGGAGCGGCCTTCCTCGTCGTGGAGACGCTCGAACCGTTGTTGGACGAGAACGGGGCACCGGTCGCAACCGACATCCTCGGCTTCGCGTTCCAGTTCACCATCTGCTTCGGCATCCTCTACGACATCTTTGGCCGAGAGAAAGTCACCGCCGACACGGTCTATGGCGCCTCGGCTGTCTACCTTCTTCTCGGTCTCGCCTTCGCGCGGCTCTTCCTGCTGATCGAGCACCTCGACCCTGGCGCCTTCGCGGTGAACGACGTCCTCGCCGCCGAGTTGGAGCAGGAGGGATGGCGTCACAGCGGCGTCATGCAATATTTCAGCCTCGTCACCCTCACCACGATCGGGTATGGCGACATCTCGCCCGTGAGCCCCCTGGCGCGCAATCTCGCAGCCGTCGAAGGGGTCATCGGCCAACTCTTCATTGCCGCCGTCGTGGCCCGTCTGGTTTCGCTGTACACGCCGTCGCGACAACGGCGGCCGTAGCGGCGCCCACCGAACGCGGGACGTTCCGAACCCGCGCCGGGCTGGCGTCACCCCGCCCCTGCGGCTAGCGTGGGGCGCCATGCAGACGGTTCGTAGGCGATTCTTCGTGCTCGCGCTCGCGGCGCTCGTGTTTTCGACGACTCTCGTCCCGGTCGGCCCGGCCGGGGCCATCGACGTCGTCGTCTTCGAGGAACTCAAGGAAACCGCCGTCGAGTATGGCCGCTACAATGGGCGGTTCATCACCTGCGACATCCGGCCGCCCGTGCCCATCCGTGCGGCCTTCCTGAAATACGCCCGCAGCCTCGGAGCCTCGGATCACCACCTCGAGATTCTCAGCAAGATCTTCAGCGACGGCGAGACCCGCACCACGGGACTTCGGACGGGCTTTTCGAAAAGCGAATGTGAAGAGAAGTTGGCCCAGCCCGAGGCACAGCGCCTTCTGGAGCAGGTCACCGGTTGGTACGCCCTGCCTCCGCACCTCAAGGAGTGAGCGCCGGTCTACTCGCGGGCACGGCCCGTTGGACGCCCCGGACCGTGCAGCACCGACCCCGGACCTCCCGGGCCACCCTGGATCGGCGATACCCACCCCGAATCTACGGGACCTCCTCGCGTCGAAGGGCTCAGGTCGCCGGCACACCGACACCCCAGTAGTTGTAGGTCATGGGACGGGGTCCCGGCAGATAGGATTTCTTTCGCTCGTTCCTCTCGATAAAGAACATACGACCTAGCAACCTCATGCTCTCCGGCTCTCATTAATGCCAATTCAACTTGATCTT
>JAPOLW010000735.1 GCA_029976905.1 bacterium
GACGGAGCCGTCCTCCTTGAGCGCGGCGAAGGCAGCCTCCGTCGCGACCACCTCCTTGACCCCTGACTCGAGCTGGTCGGCGACGAAGGCGGCGGGTTGACCGACCGACCCGGTCCTTCGAGCGACGATGCGGGGTCGGGATCCCGGGCTTTCCTCGCGGTCCTCGGTGGACTCGTCTGTCAGATGGGTCTCGGCTACAACTACGTCTTCGGTGCGCTGGCGCCCGGGGTTCTCGCCGACCTCGGATGGTCGAAGGCCGAGTTCGCCGGAGCACGAGCGCCGCAGCTCTGGATCATGGCGCTGGCCAGCCCACTGGTCGGCTTTCTCGTCCTCCGCCTCGGGGCGCGGGCAGTCCTGCTGTCCTCGACGGCTCTGCTCGGGGGCGCGTTCCTGCTCCTCGGTCGGATGGATGCCGTGTGGCAGCTCTACGCCATCCTCTCCCTGCAAGCACTCTCGGTCACGGGATTGGGAGACATCACCGTGGGACAGCTCGTCTCGCGGTGGTTTGGACGCCATCGCGGATTGGCGCTCGGCATCGTGTACACGGGTTCGAACCTGGGAGGGGCGATCCTGGTCCGTTCGGCGGATTTCGCGTCCGGGCCGGAGGGATGGCGCAGTGTCTTCGAGGCGATGGGAGCCGCTGCCTTTGGTCTCATGCTCCCGGTTGCCTTCTTCGCCGTTCGGGAGCCCCGTACGAGGGCGGACCACGGGCTGCCGTCGGAGGCGTCGAGCGAGGGCCTCGAACTTCGCGACGCGCTGCGAACGCGAAGTTTCTGGATCCTCGCCTTCGCTCTCTTCGTCTTCTTCTTCTACTTCGTCGCCATCCTCGATCATCTCGTCCTCTTTCTTGGCGAGCAGGGGTGGACGGGGGCCGATGCCCGGGCCTATCTGTCCAATGCGATCCTGCTCGGGATGGTCAGCAAGGTGGGATTTGGTTGGATCGCGGATCGCGTGGCACCGGCGACCGCGGCGCGGCTGGACTTCGGGCTCCTCGCGGCGAGTTCCCTCCTGCTTCTCCTTCCCCCGACGACCGCGCTGGTCTGGGCCTTCGTGATTCTTTTCGGTTTTTCGACCGCGGCGCGCGACGTCGTCTATCCGGTCATTCTCTCGCACTGTTTTGGGGTTCGGGCGCTGGCCCCCATCTACGGCATGCTCATGTTGGCCCTGCCCGCCGGGGCCCTTGGGTCGTGGTTCGCGGCCACGATGTCCGATCGTTTGGGTGGCTACGAGGTCGCGTTTCTCACCTTCGCTCTGGGTAATCTCCTTTCTCTGGGCGCGCTCGCCTTCGTTCGAAACGAGCGGCGACCCGGATCCAGCCCGACGGCCGGGGCGATGCTCGACGGCCGGGCACCGGGGTAGGCCGGGGCGACGCTCGACGGCCGGGCACCGGGGTGGGCCGGGGCGACGCTCGACGGCCGGGCACCGAGGTGGGCCGGGGCGACGCGCTTCCCGGAGATCGGCGCGCTTTGCCGCGCGGCTCCTATTCGAGGTAGCCCAGGGCCTTCAGCTTCTCGGTGGTGCGTGCATCGAGTTCCCGGCGGGTCGCGCCCGTACCGGCAAGGCGACGGTAGGCTGCGAGATGTGCGGCGCCGGTCTGACGCAGGGCCTCGTCGTCGAGGGGCCGGGTCTCTCCCGGGTCGCGCTCGAGGTCGTAGATCTCGGTGGGCTGATCGCCATCCTCGGGCGTGATCCACTTGTACCGTTCCGTTCGCACGGCGATCGAGCGGTGGCCGTCGCGACGAACGTCCGGCCCTTCGGCGAAGCGTACCGTGGACGGAGGTGGAGCGTCCCCGCGCAAGCTCGCCGCGAGGCTCTGCCCCTGCAGGGTGCCGTCCGTTCGGAGGCCAAGGAGTTCGAGAAGGGTTGGCGCGACGTCGACCAGGGAGACGGGTGATCGAATACGGGTATGGGGGCGCACGAGGCCGGGCGCCCGGACGAGCAGCGGCACCCGCAGGACCTCGTCATAGACGCTCTTCGAATGCCCCATC
>JAPOLW010000736.1 GCA_029976905.1 bacterium
GCTCGGACACACCGCGAGTCGGGTGTCGCACGGCCGGACGGTCGATCCTCGTCTACAAGGACGGTACCCCCGACAGCAAAGACAAATTCGTCTTCAAATGGACGAACGGGCAAGCGACTTCTCAGGCCGAGTTCGCCGACCCCGGGGCGACCGCGCAATATGATCTCTGCATCTATGGTGGCCCGAGCACGGCGCTCTTCGTCGAGGCCGGGATTCCACCCAACGCCGACACCTGGAGCCCAATCGGCAGCAAGGGCTACAAATATGTGGACAGATTTGGCACTGTGGCTGGCGCACAAAGCATCGTCTTGCGCGGCAACGATGAGGACAAAGCCAAGATGATCTGGAAGGGACGGGGCGAATCCCTCCCCGATCTGCCGTCGGTGGCCTTGCCGTTGAACCCGAACTGGTTTCCCCTCGTAGTCCAGATCTCAAACAGCGATACACAGATCTGCTTCGAGGCGAGCTTCAGCGCGCAACACGT
The DNA here is from genome assembly GCA_029976905.1 of bacterium. Taxonomy (GTDB): domain Bacteria; phylum Desulfobacterota; class Binatia; order UBA12015; family UBA12015; genus VGTG01. Next base: position 485 of record JAPOLW010000736.1, read on the forward strand.
CGCCACCAATCTCGAAGACAAGTTGAAATTGAAGAAGAAATAGAGGAAGCACCGGCCCGGTCGCACCCCGGGCGCTCGAAGCGTCCACAGGACGGAGTCCCGGCCAGGTCGCTCCACCCTCGTCCGAAGCACCGGCTAGCGTGTCTCTTCTGGCTGGGATATGGTCCCTGTCCGTAGCCCGATCTCGGGACGAGTTCGCTTCTCCTGTCATCGAAGGGCTGGCGAAGTTCCGCTGGCGCTCGGGGAGGCCACCGTTCAGGAAACCGGGAAGTGCGACGGAACGAAATGGCGCGACCACGCACCCGTTACATCGCTGTCGCCATCACCCTCGGCCTGCTTCTCGGACTCCTGCTCGCAGAAATGGCCCTGCGAGTCTCCCGCTACGGCCCGGACGCGCTCCTGCCGTGGGTCATGAACAGCGTGCATCCCCTGGGTACGTCGGGGCTCCTACGCCGGTCCAACATCGACATCCTCTACGAGTTGAAGCCGAACCAGGACAGACTCTACAAAAAGGTACCCTTCCGGACGAATTCGGCGGGCCTGCGCGATCGCGAATACGACCGCGAAAAACCCCCGGACACCTTCCGGGTCGTGGTGATCGGCGACTCCTTCACGATGCCGACCGGCGTCGCCATCGAGGACGCCTACCATTCGAGACTGGAACGCTCCTTGAACGACGCCACCAGGGCGGCCGGGGGCGAGCGACGCTACGAGTTCCTGAATTTTGGTGTCGGGGGCTACCAATTCCCCCAATACCTGGCGACTCTGCGGGACCGCGCTCTGGATTGGCAGCCCGATCTCATCCTGGTCGGCATGTCGACCAACGACCACGTCTATTTCAGTTCGCTCGAGTGGCGACTGAGGAAACCGTACGTGGTGAAGGATCGCACGTATCCGTTTTTCGAGAGCGAGGTCCTGGCATGGCTGACGCGACGAATCCAGTTCGGACCCGGGGGCCCGGCGCAAGAAGCGCGCCTGACGCCCGTGTTCCGCGAGCACGTCGATCAATATTTCGGCCGCCTGGCTGCCCTCGCCCGCAGCGTCGACACCCCTCTGGTCGTAGCCTACCTCGTGCAGTACCAGTGGCAATTCCGGTCGCTGATCGATGAAATCCGCTTGATCGCCGAGAGCCACGGCCTCGTGTTCCTCGATACGAGCCTCGTCTTTCCCGAGCAGGAAGACCTCTCCCTGCGCATCTTTCCTTCCGATGGTCACCCCAACGCTGCGGCCAACGAGATCTTTGCGCGCTACCTCGAAGGGGAACTCGTCGAGCGCGGCCTGGTGCCTCCCCCCTCCCCCTAAACCCAGCGGCGGTCGACACCGCCCACAAGGCCCTGCACATCGAAATCAGAGCGACCAGCGCAGCATCGCGAGGCTGTGGAATACGAGGCACGGCCAACCAGCCCGCGGTCCACGGTCGGCCGAGACGCCGGCCTCCTGCAAGAGACGCACCGGTCGGCCGAGACGCCGGCCTCCTGCAAGAGACGCACCGGTCGGCCG
>JAPOLW010000737.1 GCA_029976905.1 bacterium
TGGAAAAATACGACTGGAAGATCGGCGATCGCATCGCCCTCACGAGCACCGCCTGGCCGGTCGATCTGGACTTCCGCATCGCGGGCGTCATCGAGGATCCCCAGGCACCGACCTTCTGGTTCCACCGCACCTACCTCGACCAGGCCCTCGAGGCCGCCCTCGGCCGGGGGCTCGGCGTGGTCGGAACGATCTGGGTCCGCGCCACCGATCCTGCCCTGGTCGGCTCGATCATGCAGACGATCGACGACATGTCCCGAAACAGCGAGGCCGAAACCGCCTCCGAGACCGAGAAGAGCTTTTTCTCGAATTTCTTCGGATCCCTGCAGGGGATCGTTCGCATCATCCTGCTCGTGACGGGACTGGTGACCCTTTGCATCGTCTTCATTGCGGCCAACACGGCGTCGATGAGCGTGCGGGAGCGTGCCGGCGAAATCGCAGTCCTCAAGGCGATCGGGTTTGCGCGCCGCGCAATTTTCGGCGCCCTGCTCGGGGAGGCAATCGCGGTCTCGAGCCTCGCCGGGCTGCTCGGTCTGGGGTTGGCGGTCGGCTTCACCTCCTTCCTCCGCGGCTTCGCCGACGGCGGCGGCCTCGGCCCCCTTGCCGGTTTCGTCCTGACCGCACCGGTTCTCGTCCAGGGAGCGTTTCTGTCCCTCTTCATCGGAATGCTCGCCGGCATCGTTCCCTCGGTCGGTGCCGCTCGCAAACCAGTCGTCGAAGCGCTGCGAGAGATCTTCTGATGACCCTTCCACTCTCCTACAGTTGGCGAAACGTTCGCGCGCGGCCCCTGCGCAGTCTTCTCACCGCAGGCGTCATCGCTCTCGTGGTTCTCGCCTGCACACTCCTGCTGGGTTTGATCTCGAGCATCCAGCACACCTTCGCGGCCACAGGCAACGAGCTCAATCTCGTCGTTCTCCGCAAGGGCTCGGACAACGATGGCTCCAGCCAGCTTTCCCTCGAGGCCTACCAGTCGCTGCGCTACCTCGACGGCATCGCCGCGCGCGCGGGCGATGGACGTCCCTTGATCTCGCCCGAACTCGTCGTCCAACCCTTCTTCCGCACCCGCGAGGGCGGGCGCGAGAATGTGCTCGTCCGTGGCGTCGAAAGCGTCGCGCTCGAGGTGCACGACCAGGTGCGTCTCACCGAAGGCCGCATGCTCCGACCCAGCGCCGGAGAGGCCATCGTAGGACGCGGCGTCGCTGGTCGCTACGTTGGCGCGGAGCTGGGCCGCGAGATCGAGTTCGGTCGCGGCTCCTGGAAGGTCGTCGGGCTCTTCGAGGCCGACGGGACGTCGTTCGAGAGCGAAGTCTGGGTGGACGTCCGCGAGTTGGCCAATGACGCAAAACGCGTCATGCCCTTCTCGGGAGCACGACTGCGCGCGACGTCGCAGAGCGAATTGGAGCGCCTCGAACGCCGCATCGACGATGACCCGCGCTACGCTCTCGATGCCAAGCCCGAGACGCTCTACTACGCCGAACAGGCCTCGGCCTCGGGCACCCTCTACGTCATCGTCGTCGCCGTCGCCGTTCTGGCCGGCGTCGGTGCCGCCTTCGGGGCGGCGAATACGATGTACGCGTCGGTCCAGGCGCGCACGGCCGAGATCGGCACCCTCCGCGCTCTGGGCTTCTCTCGCGGATCCATCCTCGCGGCGTTCCTCGTCGAGGCCCTCTGTCTGGCGCTGGTCGGCTTCGCCCTGGGTGGGCTCGGAGCCCTCGGCGCGGCCCAGGTGATGCGCTCCGCCCTCGGAGGCGTGGCGGTCGGTGCCGCCACCTTCACCACCAGTGTCGTCGACGTGCAGGTGGAGAGCCGCAATCTCCTGACCGCACTCGCTCTCTCGCTCGGGATCGGTGGCGCGGCCGGCCTCGGTCCGGCGTGGCGGGCCGCGAGACTCCCGCCCATCGAAGCGTTACGGAAAGCCTGATGGCAGCGCCGCCCGAAGAGCACCTGCGGTCCGAACTCGATTCCCTGCGCATCGCGTCGACCGAAC
>JAPOLW010000738.1 GCA_029976905.1 bacterium
TTCGCCTCCGAGCGCATCCTCGTCACCGGCTGAGCCCGTGTCCCACCGGCGCATCATCCTCCTCGCGCTCGCCCCGGCGGCGCTCTCGGCCTGCGTGCGGCGGTCCGCGGGGATCTCGACCTTCAGGGCCGGGAGCAGGATCTCCCCGGTCGCGGCGTCCTCGATACGGGACAGCGCATCGCGGGCAACGCGGAAGCTCGAGGGTACGATCCCGCCGGCGTCTCCGCTGTGGACGCCCTCGCGCAGGACTTCCACCTCGAGATCACCGATGACGATCCCGCGCAGCGACGTCGTACACCACAGCCGTTCGTAGTCCCCGCAGCCGGAGTCCAGGCAGACGACGAGATCGGGAGCTCCAATGCGATCCCGCAGATGCTCGATGTAGGGCGCGAGGTCGGCGCTGCCGCTCTCCTCGCAGCACTCGATGAGAATCACACAGCGAGGATGCGGAACTCCCTGCTCGCGCAAGGCGCCGATCGCCGTCAACGACGCGAAGACCGCATAGCCGTCGTCGGCCCCACCGCGGCCGTACAGCCGATCGTCGCGCACCACCGGGGACCAGGGACCGAGGCCTTCCTCCCATCCCTCCATCTCGGGCTGTTTGTCGAGATGACCGTAGAGAAGGATGTTTCCGGGCGCCGACCCGGGAAGCTCGACGAAGAGAACCGGCGTGCGCTCGGCCAGACGCACCACGTCGACGCGAGCGTCCGCGGGCGCATGCGCGCGTACCCAGCCCTCGGCCAGGGCGACGGCGCGATCCATGTGGCCCGCCGATGCCCAATTCCGGTCGAAGGCCGGCGATTTATTGGGAATGCGGACGTATTCGACGAGGGTCGGCAGGATCGAGTCGTCCCAGGTCCCGTCGATGAAGGTCTTCGCACGCGCGACGTCGAGTTCCATGCCTCCTGTCTAGCATCGCACGACGCGAGGACGAGTCCGTTTGCAAACGGCGCGACGCGGCGCGCCCCGATCCCCCCTCGTGCCTCCCCACACCTCGGAGCGCGCCCATGGCCAACCCATGCCGACACCCACCCGGCCCACGCGCGTCGGGGACGGCGGTGCGGTGACCAGCGCGGGCCGATGGTGTACCGGGGAGGGAGAATCGCGTGCACGCTCTTTTGCGAAACCTCCTGGGCATCGTTCCCACCCTCGATCTGCACGGACTGGGCGTGCGCCAGGCTCTCGACGAGACGCGCGCCTTTCTCGAGGAGGCGCACGCACGCGGCGAGCGTCGCGTACGGATCGTCTACGGCAAGGGCCGCGGAAGCCCCGGCGGGGTCGGCGTTCTCCGGCGCGCCGTGCCGGCCTGGATCGAGCAGAACGCATCGCGCTGGGTGGAGCGGTTCGAGCGCTCCCTCGACGACAGCGGCAATGACGGCGCCATGAACGTGTGGATCCGTCGCCACTAGAACGGCGGCGCCAGGAACGTGTGGATCCGTCGCCACTAGAACGGCGGCGCCAGGAACGTGTGGATCCGCCGCGGCCAGAACGGCGGCCTCAGTACCCTGCGGCGAGTCCGTCCTTGCGACGGTCTGAACCGGCCCAGAAGACTCCGGTTTCAGGGTGGATCGCGATGGCCTGCCCGCCGCCAAAACCGCCGCGACCGAGAGCCTCGATCGGCGCGCGCACGTCGTGCCCGAGGGCCGCCAGGCGCGCGCCGACTTCGGGGGCGATGCCCTCCTCGAGGGCTACCGCCGCGTCGTCGAAAAGGTGGAAGCGGGGCGCGTCGAGCGCCTCCTGGACGTTGCGTCCATGGTCCACGAGATGGGAGACCACCTGGGCATGGGCTTGCGCCTGCACGTTGCCCCCCATCACCCCGAAGGCCACGCGTGGCCGGCCCCCGTGCAGGATCATCGCCGGACAGAGCGTGTGGAACGGCCGCGCCCCGCCCACGAGTTCGCCCGGATGGCCCGGCACGAGCGAGAAACCGCGGCCCCGGTTCTGCAGGACGATTCCCGTATCCCCGGCGACCAGACCG
>JAPOLW010000739.1 GCA_029976905.1 bacterium
AGGTGGCGATGTCGCGGGCCTATAACCGCTGGCTCACCGAAAAGGTCCTGGCGGAGGAACCGCGCCTCAAGACCATGCTGTATCTGCCGTTCAACGATCCAGAAGCGGCCTACAAAACCGTGCAGGATTTCGGCGACGTCCTGCACGACCCCCAACTCGAGGCCCGCGCGCACTTCGAGATGCTCGAGCACCCTTGCCTCGGGCCGTCCCCCTACGAGCGCAACGGTTTCCGATTGAGCGACGCCCCGAGTGCCTATGAGCGGCCCGCGCCCCTGCTCGGCCAACACACCGACGAAATCCTGCGCGATCTCCTCGGGCTCTCCGAGGAGGAGATCGAACGTGGCCGTGCCTCGGGCGGCATCGAATGACGCCGCCCGAGGACATTTGCGGAATCAGGGGCGCAGTAGGCGGCCGCCGTCGATCTGGAGGTTGTCCCCGGCATCGACTTCCTCGCGCGAGACGCTTGGCGGCCTGAAGGTGGCACCCGAAAGCGCCGGCGTCTCTGACGCCCGACGCCCGCGCGAGCTCGCCTCCCCGACCGAGGCGCCCCGGTGGAGACGACAAGAATCCGGTCACGGCCTCCCAAGCCGCCCCGCGCCACCGAGGGCCTCGCACAGACGCCGTCCGACCGGCTAGCGGCCGCGCGGAAATCCGAGATCGATGCGGGATGTCGCCGGATCCGGCCAGCGCGCCGTCACTGTTTTCGTCCGCGTGTAGAACGCGATTCCAGCTGGACCGTAGACATTCGCGTCCCCAAAGAGAGAATCCTTCCACCCCCCGAAGCTGTAGGCGGCCACCGGAACGGGAATGGGTACGTTGATGCCGACCATGCCGGTCTGGACGTCGCGCTGGAAGCGGCGGGCGGCACCGCCGTCGCGCGTGAAGACCGCACTGCCGTTTCCCCACGGGCTCGCGTTGACCACGGCGATCGCCTCGGCGTAGTCCGCGGCCCGCACGACCGAGAGCACAGGACCGAAGATCTCCTCGTCGTAGACCTTCATGCCCGGCCGCACACGATCGACGAGGCTGGGTCCAAGAAAGAAGCCCCGGGACGGCAGGCGGACTCCCCGACCATCGACCACGACCTCGGCGCCTTCGGCGGCGGCGCCGGCGACGTAGCCCGCCACGCGCTCGCGGTGCTGCGCGGTGATGAGCGGCCCCATCTGCGCGGCCGGATCACTCCCCGGGCCCACACGAACCTCCGGCAGTCGCGAGGCAATCGCCGCCACGAGAGGGTCGGCGACCTCGCCCACGGCCACCACGACCGAGATCGCCATGCAACGCTCTCCGGCGGACCCGAAGGCTGCGCTCACCGCGGCATCGGCGGCGACGTCGATGTCGGCATCGGGAAGGACGACCATGTGGTTCTTCGCACCGCCGAGCGCCTGCACGCGCTTGCCGTGCGCCGTCGCCTTCGCATACACCCCGCGCGCGACGGCCGTCGAGCCGACGAAGCTCACGGCCGCGACGTCGGGATGGACGAGAAGTCGCTCTACGGCGACGCGGTCGCCGGGGACGACGTTGAAGACACCATCGGGCAGCCCGGCCTCGGCGAGGAGCTCCGCGAGCAGCATCGCGGCCGATGGGTCTCTCTCGCTGGGCTTCAAGACGAAGGCATTCCCCGCCGCGATCGCGTTGGGGAACATCCAAAGAGGAACCATGGCCGGGAAATTGAACGGCGTGATCCCCGCGACCACGCCAAGTGGCTGCTGGACGGAGTAGACGTCGACGCCGGCGGACACCTGCTCGCTGTGCGAACCGGCGAGAGCCTGCGGAATGCTGCACGCGTACTCGACGTTCTCCAGCCCGCGCGCCACCTCCCCCGCAGCATCGTCCGGCACCTTGCCATGCTCGCGGGAGACGAGGTGCGCCAGTTCGTCGCGCCGCGCAAAGAGAGCGTGGCGGAAGGCGAAGAGGATCTCGGCCCGTCGCGCAAGCGGCGACGTACCCCACCCGACGGCTGCGCGGCG
>JAPOLW010000073.1 GCA_029976905.1 bacterium
CTGTTCGCCGACCCACCGGTGCTCGACGTGCCGACCCTGCTCCTGTGGGGAGAAGAGGACGTCGCGCTGGGCAAGGAACTCACCTACGGCACCGGCGATCTCGTGAGCGATCTGACACTGCGCTACCTCCCACGGGTGTCACACTGGGTCCAGCAGGAGGCTCCCGAGACCGTGAACGCGATGCTGGAGGCCTGGCTCACCGGCGCACCGGTTCCCGAGGCGCCGGACGGATCCCGGCGCCCCCCGGGCCCCCACGCCGACGCCCGTCGGTGACTGCACCCGGTCGCGGATTTGCGCTATGGCCTGCGTCGTGCGGGCGATCGGTATCGGAGTCCTCGGCCTTCTTCTCGCGGCCATCGGGGTGGCGGCCGCGGTGCTGCTCTGGGCCCACCTGTGGTTGCGCGGCGCCGCCTCCCCTCTTCCGGCGCCCGGCACCCTGGCGCGGGCCCTCTCGGCGGACGAGGATGGCCCGCAGACCCTGCGCTGGATCAACTCGGCAAGCCAGGACATGCCGCGCGGGCTCGTCCTCGACGCTGGGCTCGACCCGACTCCGGAGGCGCCCTACCGCATGAGCCACCCCTCCTTCGTCCTCGAGTGGGCGGACGGAAGGATCCTGCTGATCGACGTCGGCATGACCAACGACGAGGCCGTTCGCTTCGGAAGACCCGCAGAGCTGCTTCTCGGAGCCCGGCCCACCGAGCCCCACACATCTACCGCGACCCGCCTCGCGGCACGACAGGACGACGTCGCCGGTGTCGTCTTCAGCCATCTGCACACCGACCACGTGGAGGGGATTGCCGCCCTGTGCGCCGGCCGCGACGAGCCCTTGCCGGTCTTCGGCACGACAGGCCAATTCGAGGCGACGAACCATACCACGCGCCCCGGTCTCGAACTGCTTCAAGCCGCCGGTTGCGTCGAATTGGTACCCCTCACGGGACGAGGGCCGCTCCTGCGTGTCCCGGGTTTTCCCGGGGTACGCGTTCTCGCCGTCGCCGGACACACGCCGGGCAGCCAGGTGGTCGCCGCCCGCGTGGGGGCCGGGAAGGAACGCTTCCTCTTCACCGGAGACGTCGCGAACGCGCGGGACGGAATCCGGCACGACGTCCCCAAGCCATGGCTCTACAGCACCTTCATCGTGCCGGAGGATGGCGCCCGGCTTGCCGAGGTGCGCTCTCTCTTGCGCTCCCTCGAAACGGACGAGGGATTCACGCTGGTCGTCCCGCACGACGAACGGGCCATCGAAGACGCGGGCGTCTTGCGCTGGACGACGGCCCCCTGATCATCCCTCCCAGACCATGCGCAGGTCGGGAGCATCACCGAGAAGCCCAGACGGACTTTGCCGATCGATGTGACCGATCAGTCCGTTGTAGACGCCGTAGCCGACCAACTCGCGCAAGCGGGAGGAGAATCCGCGAGCGATCTCGCGCGGGATCCCGAGCTGCTGATTTTCCTGCTGACGCAGGAAGCTGGCGCAATAGTTCATCGCCACCCCGACCCGGCGCCGATCGGTCTGGTTCGCTCCCCCGCCGTGCCACAGGCTCCCGTTCCAGACCAGAACGCTTCCGCGCGACATCTCCGCGGCAATGCTCTCGACCGGCTGGCCATAGGCAGGCGCGGCGTCGAGTCGATGCGAGCCCGGCACCAACCGCGTCGCGCCGTTGTCGGCGGTGAAATCGGTGAGTGCCCACATCGTATTGCAGACCACGGCCGGATGCGGCCGGGGGATCGGGATCAGCTGATCGTCGGCGTGCAGGGGTTGCGGCGTCTCCCCCGGCTCGATTGCGATCGAAGAGAGCGAGGAGACGAGACAGCCGCGATCGAGGACGCGCTCGACCAGGGGCAGGACGTGCTCGTGCACCGGAACCTGCTCCCAGAGCCTGCCGTGCGCGAGCAGATTATAGACGCGCCGGGTGCGGGTTCCCTCGAAATCGTTCCCGGCCGGCTCGATCCGGAGCTCGGCTTCGAGCCTCGTCAGATCCCCGAGGAGGTCCTCGATCAGGCCCTCGTCGAGGACGTCCTCGAGCACGGTGAACCCATCGCGGGCAATTTGCTCGGCATGGGCGTCGAAGTCGGGACGGGGGGCCACCGGACCCTTCTCGCGGGCGGGGCCCCGGGGGTCAAGTCCTGTGCGACATTGTGACGAAGACCCCGGTCATGCATCATGCCCGGACGGAAGGAGTCTCCATGACCGAAAAGCTCGGAATCGTCCCGTTCTGGAAGGGATACGACCGCAAGGTCGTGATTCGAACGGCCAAGCTCGCCGAAGACCTCGGCTACCACTCCATCTGGGTGCCGGAGGCCTGGTCCTACGAGCAATTCCAACTGCTCGCGGAAATCGCCGTACACACCAAGCACCTCAAGCTGGCCACGGGCATCGCCAACGTCTTCAGCCGCTCGCCGGGATTGCTTGCGATGAGCGCCGCGACGCTCGACGAGATCTCCGAGGGTCGCGTCATCCTCGGCCTGGGCACGAGCGGCAAGAACGTGGTCGAGAACTTCCACGGGGTGCCCTACAAGAAGCCTCTCACCCGCTTGCGCGAAACGATCCAGATCATGCGCGCTCTGTGGCGGGGCGAGCGCCTTTCGCCGGAGCTGAGCTCACAGGCCGAGTTACGTCATTTCAAGCTCGAGATGACACCCGCCCGACCGGACATTCCGATCTACGTCGCCTCCCTCCAACAGAAGGCGATCACCGAGATCGGACGCATCGCCGACGGTTGGGTGCCCACCTTCTGGCCCTACAAGCACTTCCGGGACGGTCTCCAATGGATCGTGGAGGGGGCGCGCGAGGCGGGACGCGATCCGAAGGACATCGAGCTCGCGCCCTTCCTCGGCGTCGTCCCGGTCGAGGACCTCGACTTCGCGCGCTCGATGATGAAGCCGATGGTCTCCTTCTACATCGGCGGGATGGGAACCTATTACCACGACATGTTCTGCCGCTTCGGCTTCAAGGAAAATGCCGACCTGGTGCGCGACCTCTACGCCAGCGGCGACCGAAAGAAGGCCGCGGCTGCCGTGGGTGACGACCTGGTCGACGCGATCGCGATCTGCGGCCGACCCGAGCGCTGCCGCGAAAAACTGATCGAGTGGCGTTCGCAGGGGATGGGCCTTGCCCTGGTGAATCTGCCCCCGGGCGCCCCCTACGAAATGCTCGAGGGCTCGCTCAAGGCCATCGCCCCGACGGGCTGACTCCAGCGGGAGCCGACGATGCCCGTCTGCACGCTCGAGAACGATCGCCTGCGCTGCGAGATCGACCCGGAGGCCGGGGCGAGCATCGTCGGACTCTCCCTTCGCCTCGATGACGCCTGGGTCCCCGTTCTGCGGCCCACACCGGACGAGGCCGTGCGCACGGGCAATAGTTCGGAGATGGGCTCTTTTGTCCTTCTTCCCTACTCGAACCGCATTGGCGGAGCGCGTTTCTCTTTCGAGGGATGCGTCTGGGAGCTTCGGCCCAATACCCCCGAGGGACACACCATCCACGGCGATGTCCGCAAGCGCCCCTGGCAGATCGAAAATGCGGGGCCGACACGACTCGACCTCCGTTTCGCCTCACGCGACTTCGACGACATCAACTTCCCCTTCCCCTTCGACGCCCGACTCACCTATCGGATCGACGGCAGTGATTTCCGGATCGAGTGCGCGCTGGAGAACGTTGGTTCCACCCGCATGCCGGCGGGTATGGGTCACCACCCATACTTCTGCCGGACGCTCCGCGATCCCACGGAGCAGGTCGAAGTCCAGGCGGCCTTCACGCGCGAATACTCCGGGCTCGTCCCCACGGTCCCCGCCGGCCCGATTGCGCCGCGGCACGACTTTTCCCGATCCCGCGCCCTCGGAGACACCGTCGTCGACTGTTGCTTCGGCGGCTGGGACGGCCGGGCCCGGATCACGTGGCCGGGCTCGGGGGTGCGGGCCGAGATCGATTGCGATGCACCCCTGTGCCACGTGATTCTCTTCACGCCGCCCGGGAAACCCTATTTCGCCCTCGAGCCCGTGAGCAACGCAAACAACGGCTTCAACCTCTTCGCGCAGGGGGATGCCGCCTGTGGCGTCCGCGTACTCGATCCCGGCCAGACCCTGGCCGCCGACGTGCACATCCGGCTGGTCGTCGACTGAGGGGCGGTCCCCCCGCCCCTAGGGGCGGAAGCCGCGCACGTACGGCAGGGCGTCCGCGGTTGCGCGGACCTGCTCGAGCGCGTCGACCAGGATCCCGGTCGCGTCCCAGGTGCCGGCGCGCAGTCGATGGCGGGCTCCGTCGTGGGTCTTCACACCGTAGACATCGCCGCGGAAAGTCACCGTCATCGTCTCCAGGTCGATCCCCAGATCATGCGCCGGATCTTCCTCGATCGCCGCCTGAAGACGGTGTACGTCGGCCTCGGTCGCCTGCACGCACGGGATGCCCATCGAGACGCAATTGTTGAAGAAGATGTCGGCGAAGGATTCCCCGACGAGCGCATGGATGCCCCACCGCCAGAGCGCCTGCGGGGCGTGTTCGCGGGACGAGCCGCAGCCAAAGTTCTTGTTCACCACGGCGACACGCGGCCCCTTGGCGTCGTAGCGCGAATCGTTCATCGGATGCGCGAGTGCCTGGCCGTCCCGGTCGAAACGCAGATCCTGAAAGGCGTATTGGCCGAGTCCGTCGAAGGTGACCGCGGTCATGTACCGGGCCGGGATGATCTGGTCCGTGTCGATCTCGTTGCCCCGCAATGGAATCGGGCGTCCGACGACCGAATTGATCTCACGTCCCTGCTTCGAACTCATGCCGATTCCCCTTCTCCGAGAATGTCGCGTACGTCGCTTACGGCCCCTTCGAGCGCCGCCGCGGCGACCATGGCCGGGCTCATCAGGAGCGTCCGTCCCGACGGGCTGCCCTGACGCCCCTTGAAATTGCGATTGCTCGAGGAGGCGCAGATCTCGCGACCCTGGAGTTTGTCCGGATTCATCGCCAGACACATCGAGCATCCGGGCAGGCGCCATTCGAAGCCGGCATCCCGGAACACGTCCGGCAGACCCTCCGCTTCTGCCTGCCGGGCAACCTCGGCCGAGCCCGGCACCACGAGCGCCTTCACGTGTCCGGCGACCTTCCCACGCCGGGCCACACGAGCGGCTTCGCGAAGGTCCGAGATCCGGCCGTTGGTGCATGAGCCGATGAAGGCGACGTCGATGCGGGTCCCCGCGATCCGGTCGCCGTCCTTCCACCCCATGTACGCGTACGCATCCTCGGCCACCGCCCGGTCATCTCCCTCGAAGGATCCGACGCCTGGAATCGGCGCGTCCACCCCCACGACCTGGCCGGGGTTGATCCCCCAGGTGACCGTCGGAGCGATTTCTTGCGCGGGGATGCCGACGACGTCCTCGTAGGCCGCGTCCGCATCCGAGGCGATGCCCCGCCACCACTGCGCGGCGCGATCGAAGTCCTCGCCTTTGGGGGAAAAACGACGGCCACGCAGATACTCGATCGTCGTCTCATCCGGGTTCACGTAACCACAGCGAGCGCCGCCTTCGATCGACATGTTGCACACGGTCATACGCTCTTCGATCGACATCTTCTCGAAGACCGCACCGGCGTACTCGTAGGCGTAACCCACACCCCCATCGACGCCGAGCGCGCCAATGATATGCAGGATCACGTCCTTGGCATAGACGCCGGGGCCGAGAGCGCCATCGACCTCGATGCGTCGCACCCGGGGGCGGTGCATCGCCAGACACTGACTCGCCAGAACGTCGCGGACCTGACTCGTTCCGATGCCGAAGGCGACGCCGCCGAAAGCGCCGTGCGTGCTCGTATGGCTATCCCCACAGGCGATCGTCATCCCGGGCTGGGTGAGACCGAGTTCAGGCCCGATGATATGCACGATGCCCTGGCTTCCTGAATCCGGGCCGAAGAATTCGACGCCGAACTCGCGACAATTCTTCTCGATCTCGGTCATCATCACCTCGGCCTGCCCGTCGGCCAGGGGCCGTGCGTGCGAATCCGTCGGGATGATGTGGTCGACAGTCGCATAGGTCCGATGGGGAAAGGAAACCCCCAGCCCGGCCTCCCGCAGCATCGCGAAGGCCTGAGGACTGGTGACCTCATGGATCAGATGCAGACCGATGAAGAGTTGGGTCTGACCCGAATCGAGTTCGCGCACCGTGTGCAGATCCCAGACCTTGTCGAGAAGACTCTTGCCCATGCCCATTGGATAAGGATCTCCCCGAAGGCTTGCAAAACGCCTCCGAACCGGGCCGGCCGACGCCCTCCACCCGAACCCCGGCGCCCCCCCCCCGACGGGAACCACGAACCCGATGCCAGCCTTCCCCGTCGGCGCCGGAACAGCGCGCGGCCACTGCTTTGCGGGCACAGGCTTCGACGACTACCGTCGACGTCATGCGGCGTCGTGCCCCCCGGCCCATCGCTTTCGATGGCTGCGCCGGATTGACCCTGCGAGGAGACGTCGTCGGCGATCCACGTGCCACCCCGGTCCTGCTCCTGCACGGGGGCGGCCAGACCCGCCATTCCTGGTCGGACACCGCCCACACGCTCGCCGATGACGGATGGCAGGTCGTTTCGGTGGATCAACGGGGGCACGGGGAGAGCGACTGGTCCCCCGACCGGAACTACCACTTCCGCGACTACGCCGACGATGTTCTCCAGATCGTTTCGCAACTGGCGCGCCCTCCCGTCCTGGTCGGTGCCTCCCTGGGCGGCCTCGCCGCCCTGCTCGCCGAGGGCCTCACCCCAGACGCCTTCTCGATCGGACTCGTCCTGGTCGACGTCGCCCCTCGCATGGAGCCCGATGGCGTGGCGCGGATCCTCGCCTTCATGCAGGCGCACCCCGATGGCTTCGCCTCCCTCGACGAGTGCGCCGAGGCGGTCGCCGCCTACAACCCCAACCGCAAGAGACCCCCCTCGTCGCAAGGACTCGCGAAGAATCTTCGCCACGGCGACGACGGTCGCTGGCGCTGGCACTGGGACCCGGGATTTCTCGGCATCGACCGAGACGAACCCGAGCGCGACGTCGGAATCGACGAGGCCGCGCGGGCCATCGACGTCCCGACGCTCCTGGTGCGCGGCCGGCAGAGCGACCTCCTGAGCGAAGAGGGCGCCCGCGAATTTCTCGGCCTCGTACCGCATGCGGAGTTCGTCGACGTCTCAGGTGCAGGCCACATGGTCGCGGGCGACAACAACGACGTCTTCACCGAAGCCGTACGCACCTTCTTGCGCGATCAGATCGATCGCGACTAGCGACCGCTGCCCTGCGCCGAACCGGGGTGGGGTTTGAGAGTCCTCGCGCTGGGTGGCATAGGTCGATCAGGGCCATGTCCGTCGCACCTTCCTCTTCCTCTCGCCGCACCGGCTATTCGGTTTGCACGATCTGCGACATCGGATGCCAACTCCGCGCCGTCTCCGAGGAGGGTCGACTGACGCGGATCCTGGCGCACGACTCGCCAGCCGTCGCCCGCAACATCTGCTTCAAGGGAACGGCCGCACCACAGATCCACAACCATCCCGAACGTCTCCGGGTGCCGCTCAAACGCATCGGCGAACGTGGCGCCGACCGCTGGGAGGAGATCTCCTACGAGCAAGCGATGGACGAGATCGCGCAGCGGCTCGAGACCATCGTCGACACGCATGGGCCCGAGGCAGTGGCCGTGTCGACGTCGGGTTGGAATACCCAGACGACCCACGGACTGGACCGCCGCTTCCTGAACCTCCTGGGGTCGCCCAATTGGATCTCGGGCGTCGCCCTTTGCGCGGGGAACACCGCGGCGGTGAATCGGCTCACCTACGGCTGGATGCCGTTTCCGGACATTGGCAACGCATCGTGCATCGTTCTCCTGGGCCACAATCCGCGAAAGCATTCCTGGACGCCGGTCTTCAATCTCATCGAAGCAGCGCGTGCGAAGGGTGCGGATACCATCGTGGTCGACCCGCGCGTCTCCGAGCAGGCACAAAAGGCGACGCTCCACCTCCAGATCCGCGCCGGCACGGATGCCGCTCTTCTCCTCGGCTGGGCGAAGGTCATCCTGGACGAAGGTCTCTTCGATGCCGACTTCGTGCGTGACTGGTGCATCGGATTCGATGCACTGCGGGCACGGGTCGACGAGTACCCTCTGGAACGCGTCGCCGCTCTCACCGGAGTCGACGCCGAACGCATCGCGCAGGCCGCGCGCCTCTACGCGAATGCCGACGGCGCCGTCATCCCGTGGACGCCGATTACCGATCAACAGCTGGATTCGACTTCGGGCATCCGACTTCAAGCGATCCTCCGTGCGATCACGGGCAACCTCGACGTCGTGGGCGGCGAGATGCTGCACGGCCTCCACCCGGGCTGGAGGACCGAGGCCGAACTCCAACTGCACGATGCACTTGCGCCCGAGCAACGGGCCAAGCAGCTCGGCTATGCGACCCATCCCGTCTACACCTACCGGACCGCCGAACTCCTCCGACCGCACCTCGAGAGGGTCTGGGGCCAACCCTGGGTCGATCAGGTCATGGGATGCCACATGGCCAACCCGACCGAGGTCTTTCGTGCAATGGCGGACGGGAAGCCCTACCCGGTGAAGGCCTTCTTCACTCTGGGAAACAACACGCTCCTCTCCTATCCCAACCAGCGGCAGATCCATCGGGCACTCCTCAACCAGGACCTCATCGTCGCTCACGAGATCTTCATGACGCCCACGGCGCTGCTGGCCGACTACGTCCTGCCGGGCGACGTCTTCAGCGAACGCGACCACGTCGCCGACACCTGGGCGTGGGCCAACCGCCTGACCCTGTCGGAGGCCGTCGCGGATCCGCCCGCGCAGGCGAGCTCCACCTTCCGATTCTGGACCGATCTCGCGCGCCGCGTGGGATTTGGAGAACACTTCCGCTGGAACGACCTCGAAGAGATCCTCGATCATCGCCTCGAGCCCTCCGGGCAGACCTTTGCGGAGTTCCGTGCCTCGAAGTTGATGGATCTACCGCGCCCCCAGTTCCGCAAGTATCGCCGGACCGGCTTTGCGACGCCATCCGGCAAGGTCGAACTCGCCTCCTCGATTCTCGCCGACCTCGGTTTTGACCCTTTGCCCTACCACCGCCCGGCGCCGGCGCCGACGAAGGACTACCCCTACCTCGTGTTCTCCGGCGTCCGCGAGGACCCCTTCTTCCAGACCGGGCAACGCAACATCGGTGTTCTGCGCCGACGCTCGCCGGCGCCGCGCTTCTTCGTTCATCCCGACGATGCGAAGCGCGACGACCTCCTCGACGGGCAATGGGCGCGCCTGGAGACTCCGCACGGCCACGTGACCGCGAAGATCGAAGTGCAGCCCGGCATGCGACGGGGGCACGTCCGCGTTCCGCATGGCTGGTGGTATCCGGAAACCCGTGGCCGGCTCGACCTCGCCGGGGCATTCATTTCGTCGGATGCAGTTCTGACGCTCGATTCCGACGACCTGCTCGATCATGAGCAGGGGATTCCCCACTTCAAGGGATATCCCGGCCGACTGGTGGCGTGCGAGCCACCCGCGGGCATGTCGAAGACCACCCTCGAAGGCTGAAGGTTTGACGGCGCGCCGGCGAACGACGCAGTGGCTGCTGGAAGTGCGGGAGACCGTGCTGGCGGGCATCGCCCGACGGGTCATGACGACCCGTCGCAGCGGCCTCGACGGTCTCGCCAAACGATTGCTCGAGCGTACGACTCCCACCCCGGTGGCGCCGGACGCCGACCTGGAACACCCCAAGTCATGGGATCGTCCGATCGACTGAGTGGGCCTTCGTGCACCGAACGCCTCGCCCGCGGCACGGGCCACTTCGGTTTCTCATTGGTCGCCGGCCTCCACCTCGGGTAGAAGCCTCTTCCGGAATGCAGAAGCTCGCTCTCGCCCTCGCACTGTCGGCGTTCCTACCCGCCCTACCGGCCGTGGCGGTGTTCGATCCTCCTCCCGGACCGTCCATCGCCGCCGCCATCGACGCAGCGCGAAACGCGCAACGCGTGGCACGAGCGCTCGCCACGAGTGGCGTCCTGCGGGGCCCCGGGCCCGATGTGCTCGCGGAGTGTACGTTTGCAGAGACTCCGCGAACGACGTGCGAACACCCCGCGGTCGAACCTTGCCGCCGCGCCCTCCTCGAGTTCTACGAGGTCCTCGCGCCGACGGAGAGAAGTGGATTTGCCGAAGCGCTGGCGGATCTCGCTCGCAGCGCCGTCATCGACGCGACGATCCGCCTCTCGATGGGTGCAGACCCGAACCTGGCCGATGCCTGCTGGAACATTGCCCCGGCGGGCGCGATCCCGGTGGAAACCACAGCAGACGCAAATGCGACCGTTCTCCGGGTCCGGCCCCTCCTGCCTCTGCGCGCCGGCCGAACCTGGGTGCTGCACGTCGATGGACTCGAGGCGAACACGCGCGCCGGCACGGTGGTCGCACCCACTTCTTCCCAAAGCGACGGCCGCCTCCGGGTCGAGCCGGGGACGCTACGCAAACCGTTTGCGGAGCGATTCTCAGGAGCCGAAGACGATTTCGACCGGACGCTTGCCGACACGACCCTGGCGCGGCTGGAGCAGGAGTCCGCCCTCCAGGACGACTTTGGCGGCCTCGCCTCCCTGCAGCTGACCCTTCCCGCTCGGCTCACGGCCGACGAGCTCGCGGGCTTGCGGATCTATTTCGCGCCGCCCGAGCCCGGCCGCAACGACGCGCTCGCACGCGTACGGATCGGAGACCCACGCAAGCCGCTCGAGGCGCTTCGCTCTTCGCTCGCGCAACGCCCGTGCGCACCATTGCGCCTCGAACCGGAGCGCGAACTCGTCGGACTCGACCCCGGAGCCCCGGGCCAGCCGGAACGAATTCTCGGAGGCACCTACGAATCGCTACAACTCGAGATCGACCCATCGCCGGTGGCCAACCCCGTCCTCGTGTCCCTTCCGACGAAGTGGTCGGCCTCCACACCGCTGGTCCTCCTCGTGAGCGGACACCGCGGCCGGGCCGAATCGATGCTCGCCGTGCACGGCCCGGGTCTGGCCCAAAGAGGACTGGCAGCGGCCGCGATCGAACTCCCCGAACACGGACGACGGGACGACACCCCCGCCGATTTCGTCGACATGCTCGATCCCGGATCGGTCGGCCGCAACATGGTGCAGGCGGCCGCGGACGTCCTCGCCTTCGTCCAGGTTGCGCTCACCTGCGGCCTCGAAGTCGAGCCGGGTCGCCTCTACGAGCCGTCGGAGGTCCGCTACCTGGGCTATTCCCTCGGCGGCATGATCGGGTCGATGGTCCGTGCCGTCGAGCCGCGCCTGGGCACGACCGTGATCGTCGCGCCGGGAGCCGGCATCGACCAGTGGCTCCTTCTCCAGGTCTCGCATCGGTTTTTTATGGTCAACGAACAAGGCATAGCGGCCCGGTGGGAAGGTTGGGTCCGTCCACGGCTCGCCAGCCGCAATGATTTCCTAAAAGTTTATATCCTTCAATCTGCCTCCCATGTACG
>JAPOLW010000740.1 GCA_029976905.1 bacterium
AAGGACGACCCGACGGTCGACCCGAAGTTCGGCCGGGTCGGCAAGCAGAAGATCGAGGACACCGGTCCCCTCACGCGAAAGCGGATGGAGACGATCGACGACGACGTGACGGCGGTCGCGATCGACTTCATCGAACGGGCGCACCGGGCGGGCAAGCCCTTCTTCGTCTGGTGGAACGCGACGCACATGCACTTCCGCACGCACGTCAAGCCTTCGAGCCTCGGTCAGTCCGGGCAGGACTTCTACGGCGACGCCATGGTCGATCACGACAAGAACGTCGGCCAACTCCTCGACACGCTCGATGAACTCGGCATCGCCGACAATACGATCGTTCTCTACAGCACGGATAATGGTCCGCATAAGAATACCTGGCCGGATGCCGGCACGAGTCCCTTCCGCTCGGAGAAGAATACGAACTGGGAGGGGGGATGGCGTGTCCCTGCGATGGTGCGGTGGCCAGGCAAGATCGAGGCGGGCGCCATCTCGAACGAGATCATGCACCACATGGACTGGCTGCCCACGTTCGCCGCGGCCGCGGGCGATGCCGACGTAAAGAAGAAACTGCTGGGCGGGATGTCGGCCGGCGGGACGAACTACAAGGTGCACCTCGATGGCTACGATTTCCTGCCGTTCCTGACCGGAAAGACGGACAAGGGGCCTCGTGAGGAGATCTTCTACTTCACCGACGATGGAGATCTATCGGCTCTGCGCTACCGGCCCTGGAAGATTCTCTTCCTGGAGCAGCGCTCGAAAGGCACGCTCGAAGTCTGGTCCAACCCCTTTACCCCGTTGCGCGTTCCGAAGATCTTCAACCTCCGACGGGATCCCTACGAGATCGCCGACATCACCTCGAACGTCTACTGGGACTGGGTGCTCGATCACGCGTTCGTCCTCGTTCCAGCACAGGCCTACGTGGGACGGTTCCTGGCGACCTTCCAGGACTACCCTCCGCGCCAGAAGGCGGCGAGCTTCAATCTCGACTCGGTCATGGAGTCCCTGCAAGAAGGAACGCACGCGCAGTAGACGCCTGCTCGAGAGTGTGGAAATGCCCCGGGGAAACTCCGGGAGCCGGGGCGGGAGGGGCTCGAAAGCACCTTGACCCGGGTTTGGGCCGTGCTCTAACGGAGGTAGCCCGAAGGACCACGAAAACCCGGCCCGCGTCCGTCGGCCCGCCACGCGGGGCGACCACGTCGCAGCCCAGGGAATTCTGCCCGGAACTTTGGAGCACACGAGGTGCATTACGACCACATTCGCATTTGACGCTCCGTCCGAGCTGTCCGTTCCCGTCGCCAATGGGCGACTCCCACAGCCCGAAGACGCCCCCGGCTCTCGTCGACGCAGCGCGGGAAGCACCGCCTGGATCGACGCCGTTCACCACCGTCTGATCGCTCTGTGGGGTGATCCGATGAGTCGTCCGTCCGGCGTGGTCCACGTGGCGGCAGTTGGCGAAAGAGAATCGGGAACCCTCGCCGCTCTTCGCATCGGTCCGGGATGCCCGACCAGCGCGACCGACCGTTTTGCGCTCGACGTCGCCCGGGGGCGTGCCGACGCGATCGTGACGACCGGTCGCATCCTGCGCGCGGAACCGTCGTTGACGCATGGCCTGAGTCCGGCCGTCGATGCCTGGAGGCGCGAAGTCCTGGGCAAAGCGCACGCGCCCTATGTGGCCGTCCTCTCCCGCGGAGACGATCTGCCCGTCGACCATCCCGTGTTCCAGAGGGGCCGCGTTCTCCTCGGCGTTCCGGTGGGAGCCGGTTCGGCAGCCCGTAGAGCGCTCGCGGGTCGCTCCGTCGAAATCGTCGAACTCGCCGATCCTTCCCTCGTCTCGTGGATCGCGGAGCTGCAGCGCCGCGGAGCCGAATCCGTTTGCGTCGAAGCCGGTCCCTCGACGGCATGCTCGCTGTACGAGGAACCAATTCGGGTCGACGAACTCCTCCTTCCGATCTACGAGGA
>JAPOLW010000741.1 GCA_029976905.1 bacterium
GTCGATCTCGGCGTAGGTCGCTTCGCGGCGGGTCTCCTCGAGCGAGAGGATGGCCGTTCGCGCGGGGCCCTGCTCGGCCGCGGCGCGGAGGATCGCGCCGACGCCACGGCGGTCGTCAGCGGCCGGGGCCTGGATGGAGGGGGAGGGCATTTCGATCGATCGGACTCCGCGGGAAGACTAACGAACGGCGGCGCAAGCGCGTAGGGATGGGGGAGAAGGAAAGGATATGATTTCCGCAACTGGTCAGCGGGGGGCGTCCGCCTCCCCCTTGGAGCGCCTCGCCGCGTTGGTCTTCTGCGCGTTCCTGCTCGTCGCCGGGCGGGCCGCGGCGGCGGAGCAGAGCGCGTACGGGCGCCTTCTCGCCCGGCACGTCTCGGCGGGCACCGTCGCTGGTGTCGAGCTCAATCTCGTGGACTACCGGGCCCTGCCGGCGGATCCGGATTATCGCCGGGCTCTCGAGGATCTGGCGAAGGCGCGCCCCGGGGATCTCGCCACCATCGCCGACCGCTTCGCTTTCTGGGTGAACGCCTACAACCTGCTGGCGATCAAGACCGTCGTGGACCGCTATCCGGTGGAGAGCATCAAGGATGGAGGCAACTTCCTCTTCCCCATCTGGAAGAAGAAGGTGGGAGAGGTGGCTGGACGCGAGTACTCCCTGGACGAGATCGAGCACGGCATCCTGCGTGCGCGCTTCTCCGAACCCCGGGTCCACTTCGCGGTGGTCTGTGCGTCACTTTCCTGCCCGGATCTGCGCGCGGAGCCCTACGAGGGAGCCCGGCTCGACGAGCAACTCGGCGATCAGGTCGAGCGGTTTCTGGCCAACCCGGCCAAGGGCTTGCGCCCGGCTGCCGACGCACGTCGTGCGCAGGTCTCGTCGATCTTCGATTGGTTCGAGGAGGATTTCGCAGCCGGCGGTGGGGTCGCGCGCTTCATTCGTGAAAATGCCAATGCGGCGACGCGTCGCCGGGTGAGCGGGCTCACGGAGGACGGTCTGTCCTACCTCTCCTACGATTGGAGCGTGAACGACCGTGCGCGAGCGCGGTGAGGCGGCGGAAGCGCAGCGGCCCGCGGTTCCGCTTTGGTCGCCGCGTGGTGTAGGGGGATCGTCGCGGCGGCCGCAACGGGCCAGACGAGGAGACCACCCATGACGACGATCCAGACCGAGACGCGTGCGGCGCTGCACGAGTTGATCGCCCTGCTTCAGGAGGCCGATGCGCGCTGGGCGTCCGGGGAATGGAATCTCGGAAGTCCCGACGACGTCGTGGGGGCTCACCGGGCGCTTCTGCATCTGCTCGAGGGCGGCATCGCGGGCATGTTCGAGTGCGACCCGACCGCGCCGGACTTTCGGCGGATCATCGAACCGTGGCGGAAGTTCACGGGAGACAACGCCGATGCGATCTATTTCGATGCCCCTGTCTCGAGCGAGTATTGCTACCGGGTTCGCGGAGAAATCAGGGGCGCGGTCTACGTCTCCATCACCGTCGAAGCGGGAACCGAGGGCGGTGGACTCGCGACGCGGACCGCAGGCGTGCTCAACGACGAGGGCTTCGACGTCGATGCCGAGGGACGCTTCGAGATCCTCCTCGGGGGGCCGTCCGCGCCGCGCAATTGGTTGGCCCTGCCCGAGGGGGCCTCGCGCATCACGACGCGCCACTACTTCGAGGACACGACGTACGCGGCGGCAAATCCCGACCGGGAACCGCGCATGAAGATCGAGATTCTCGATGGGCCGGGCGCCCCGCCGCGCCCGTCGGACCGGACTGTCGCCGCGGGCATCCGGCGGGCGGCCGAATTCGTGCGCAGCCGCACTCTGGGCATGCCGCCCATGGCGGGAGCGGACAATCCGGACTTCGTCTCGATCGTGCCCAACCAATTTCCCGCCCCCGTGCGGCCCGGGGAGATGGGGCTTGCGGCCTTCGATGCTGCCTACTCGATGGCGCCCTATGTCATC
>JAPOLW010000742.1 GCA_029976905.1 bacterium
GGTGAGCAGGTTGGCCGCACCGCCCGAGCCGAAGACGGTCTGGCTCGACCCGCCGAAGACGGCGCCGATGTCGGCTCCCTTCCCGGTCTGCAGCAGCACCACGATGATCAGAAAGAAGCACGCGATGACGTGCACGATGGTGATGGCGATGTCCATGCTTGCTCCTGGGTATTCTCTTCTACTGGAAGTCGACGATGCGTGTGAAGCTCTCGACGTCGAGGCTCGCTCCGCCCACCAGCGCGCCGTCGATGTCGGCGCAGGCCATGAGGCCATCCACATTGTCCGGCTTCACGCTTCCGCCGTAGAGGATGGCGATGTCGTCGCCGGGAAGTCCCAGGCGGCCGAGCGTGCTGCGAATGGCGGCGTGGACTTCCTGAGCCTGCTCGGGCGTTGCGACGCGACCGGTGCCGATGGCCCATACGGGCTCGTAGGCGAGGATGACGCGGTCGGCCTGATCGGCTCCGACACCGCGCAGTCCGCCCTCGACCTGCCTGCCAATCACATTCAAGGTGTCGCCAGCATCGCGCTGCGCGAGCGTTTCCCCGACGCAAAGGATGGCGGTCATGCCGTGGGCGAGGGCGCTGGTCACCTTCTTGTTCACCACCTCGTCGTTCTCCCCAAAGAGTTCCCGGCGCTCGGAATGGCCCAGGATCACGTGGTCGACGCCGAGGTCCGCCAACATGGCCGGCGAGATCTCTCCGGTGAAGGCGCCCTTGTCCTCGAAATGCATGTTCTGCGCCGCGACGACGATCCGGGTGCCGCGCACGGCCTGCAGGACGGTGGCGAGGGCGGTGAAGGGGGGCGCCAGGATCACCCCGCGGTCCTCGTGCGCGCCAACGCTCGCAGCGAGTCCACCCGCGAGTGCCGTGGCCTCTGCGGTGGAGCCGTGCATCTTCCAGTTTCCTGCCAGAATGGGTTTGCGCGCCATCGTCCGATCCTTCTCCCCGGGGATCCCCCATCAAAACAAACCGCCCTGCCGGCAGCCAGAGGGCAGGGGCCCGTGGATTCGGGTGGCTCGGGTGTGTTAGCCGCCGTCCTATGGCCCGTTCGTACTACGCTCTCATCGTCGTCGCCGCCAGCCTCGCGGGCTGCGGCGATTCCGCCACCCCGGCCGTCGGCCCCGGTCCCAACCCCTTTCTCGAGGACCGGATTCTGAACATCGCCCACCGTGGCGGTAATCGAGCGGCGCCCGAGGCGACGCTCGAAGCGTTCACCACGGCACTGGAGCTCGGCGCGGACGTCCTCGAAATGGACGTCCAACGAACGCGGGACGGCGTCATCGTCGTGCTCCACGACGACACGGTCGACCGGACGACCGACGGCACCGGACGGGTGTCCGACCTGACGCTAGCCGAGGTGAAGTCGCTCGACGCGGGCTACAGTTACACCCGCGACGACGGCGCGACCCATCCCTTCCGGGGCCAGGGTCTCGAGATTCCCACCCTGGCCGAGGTGCTCGAGGCGTTTCCGCGCGAATACATGGTGATCGAGATCAAGGGGACCGACCCCTCGGTCGCCGCCGACTATGCGGCGGTCCTTCGCGAATACGACGCCTTCGACCGGACCATCACAGCGTCTTTCGACGAGCGCGTGCTCGACGCCTATCGCGCGGCCGCTCCGGGCGCGCCGACGAGTCTGGCGCAGGACGAGGTGGTCGTCTTCTTCGTCCTGAGCCGCGAGGCCGAGGCAGACTACACGCCGCCCGGGGAATACCTCCACGTGCCCCCCCGGTTCTCCGGCATCGACGTCGTGACGCCGGACTTCGTGGCCCGCGCCCAGCGGTTCGGGATGCCGCTCCACGTCTTCGGGACGGGAAACCGCGCCGAGACCATGCAGGCGCTGATCGACCTGGGCGTGCGCGGGCTCATGGTCGACGACATCGCTCTCGCCGCCGAAGTGATCGCCGCCAACGAGTAGGCATCCCGTCCGAGGTTTCGGCGG
>JAPOLW010000743.1 GCA_029976905.1 bacterium
GTTGCCCGCGAACCTCTTTGGCCCAACCGCGATTCGCGCGCGGATTGGCTGGGCTTGGGTGCAGGATCGTACCGATGCGGGGCCCCTGTCCGGCCAGGAGGGTGCGCGCCCGATCCGCGGCGAACCCACCGATGCCGACCACCCAGTCGGGTTCGAGGGCACGAACGACCGCGAGAAGATGGGCGTCACAGGCCGCGAAGAGGGGGGCGCGCTCGTCGGCGGCGAGCTTGTCGGGCGTGCGATTGCGTCCGCTCTCCTCGAGGAAGAGCAGCGGACAATAGTTCGCGACGTAGTGGGATGCGAAGAAGCGCTCCGGACTTCCCCAGTGCTCCGCAACGGCTCCCCAGAGACGCGCCCCGCTGACCTCGTTGCGCGGACAGTCGAACCCGAGGACGGGACGCTTTGGGTGCTCCTCGGCGGGGCGTCCGATGGCCACGTCGATCCCCATCCAGTCCCGGACCCGGCTCACCTCGCCGAAGGGCACTCCGGTCTGCGCCATGCCGAAGGGTCCCGGATTCATCCCAAGAAAGACGACCTTCTTGCGACCGGCAGCAAAACGCCGCACGTAGGCGCGGTGACCCGCTGCGGCATAGTCGAGCGGATCGTAGACATGCGTGACCGGGGCGCCAAAGCGCACGGCGCGCAACGCGCCGCGGAGCCGGCGCGCCGCCTCCCAGACACGTCGAGCACGGCCTTCGTCGGTCGCCGGCACGCGTCAGGATGCGAGCGTGGCACGCACGGCGTCGAGGACGGCATCGTGGATCGCACCGCTGGTGGCGATGATGCCCCGGTTTCGCTCCAGCGTGCGACCCGTGGTGAAGTCGAGGTCGCGTCCATCGACATCCGTGACCCGGCCACCGGCCGCCTCGACGACGGCCTTCCCGGCGGCATGGTCCCAGATCTTCTCCCGATAGTCCTTCCGGGTCGGAAGCCGCAGATAGATCGACGCATCGCCGCGCGACACGGCGGCGTATTTGCACTGGCTGTCGATGCGGTAGGGCTCGGTCGTGATTCCCAACCGACGGGCGATCTCCTGGGACTGCGACTGATCGGAATGCCCCGACTCCACCGACTCGCAGAAACGCGCCGCTGCCACGCTGGCAGGAGCCGCCACGCGGATGGGCACGCCCTGGTCGTCGTCGGCGAGAGCGAAGACGCGCGCCGGAACCTCGCGCCCGCCGACGAAGAGCGCCCCGAGACCGTCTCCCTGACCCAGGTTCGGACAGCCAAGGATGCCCAGAACGACCTCACCATTCTCGATCAGGCCGAGCGCCACCGCATACTGCTCGCCCCGCAGAAAACCCTTGGTGCCGTCGATCGGATCGAGGGTCCAATAGCGATCCCCCTGTGCCGGGGCGCCGCCGAGATCGATGGCATCGAGCACCCGGGCTTCGGTCGCGCCGCCCTCGATCTGACTGGACACCCGCTCGACGACGGCCGCACGGAGGGCGGCGTTCTCCTCCGACCGCAGTTCTGCCGCGTCTTCCTCGCCCACGACCCGGTCTCCGGGCAGTGCGCCGGCCAGATGCGTGCAAACCACGGCTTGCGAGGCAAAATCGGCCACGGTCACCGGGCTCTTGTCCTTCTTCTCCAGAGTGTCCGACGTCACCAGCGTGCGCTGCACGTCCACGCAGATTCGCGCTGCTGCCCGTACCGCCTCGACCCCCGCCTGAATGTCCGCCTCTCGATTCGCCAAATCAACCTCCGTCGCGCGCGTGCGCCAGTCTACGCGACGAACCGGGTCCATTCCACGTGCCCACCCCCGGCTCCTGTGGTACCCACGGAGCGCCATGTCGAATGTCAGATACGACGTCCTCGGAATCGGAAACGCCATCGTCGACGTGCTCGCGAGCACCGAGGACGTCTGGCACCAGATCTTCCGGCAGGGCGGCGCACAGTACCGGCCGCCCCGGCTGGTGCTGTTCGACGGCACCACGCC
>JAPOLW010000744.1 GCA_029976905.1 bacterium
GGCGGGTGCGGATCGTCGGGTCGGTATCGGCGAAGTCGTCCAGCTCAGTGCCGCAGCCTCCAAGGATCCCGATGGCGAGATCACGCGGTATCTGTGGGATTTTGCGGACGGGACGACTCTCGAAGGACCCGAGGTGCGCCATCGCTGGCGGGAAAGTGGCCGCTACGAGGTCCGCCTCACGGTCACCGACGATACCGAGCTTCCCAATCGTCAGACGACGGACACGGTCATCGTAACGGTGAACGCACCGCCGCAACCCAGGATCGAAGGGCCGGACCGCGCCTGCGTCGGTGAAGCGGTCGACTGGAACGCCCGGTCCTCGGTCGATCCAGACGGTTCGTTCGCTACCTTCCAAGGGGCTTTCGGCGACGGCGCGACGGGCGTCGGCGAGGAGGTCCAGCATCGCTACGGCGCCCCCGGACGGTACGAGTTGAGCCTCACCGCCGATGATGGAACGGGGGTGGACAACGCGCTCGGACGGGTGACCCGCACGATCGCCATCAACCAACCCCCGATGCCCGTGCCGGGCCCCGAGCAGGTGGTCTGCCCCGGTGAGGAGGTCGTCTTCGACGCAGCCGACTCCTCAGATCCGGACGGACGGATCGACTCCTTCCACTGGAATTTCGGGGATGGGACCGAGGCCACCGTGGCACGTACGACACATGTCTTCGATGCCCCGGGCCGCTACGACGTCGTCCTCGAAGTCGACGACGGATCGGGAACGACCTGCGGCTCGGCACGCGCGGTGGTCAGGGTGGTCGCGAACGCAGCACCCGACGCCCAGCCGGGAGAAGATCGACAGGTCTTCGTTGGTGGTGCGCACGACGCCGTCCTCTTTGACGCCGGCGGTTCCTCCGATCCCGATGGAGATCCGCTTTTGTATCGTTGGGAGTTCGGGGATGGCACGAGCGCCGTCGGCAGCCAGGCGCGCCATGCGTATACGCGCCCCGGATCCTATACCGCCCGCCTGATCGTGAGCGACGGCACGGAAACGGGATGCGGACAATCGATCGCCGAAATCAGCGTCGACGCCCGCGAGCGCTCCTCCTGAGCAGGCCAGCAGGAAGGCGCCCCGGAAGTCGCATCGCCAGCCGCCATCATGGTTCGGGGCGTCGGTGCCGGGGTCGTGGTGGCGAAGCGCGTGGTGGCAGCTCGGGAGAGAGCGTCCAGGCCCGGAAGACGGGTAGAGGCCCAGGCCAAGCGATGAGGCGCAGCGCGTGGATTTTCAGCAAAACAGTCCTTCTCGCGGATGCCGTGGCGGGCGAGAACAGCTGATCTCGAGACGTCCGACGGGCGCAGAACGACCCGGAATGCTCGAATTTTTCCGTCTCAGGCGACCTGGGGTCGTGATTTCGGGTCATTTCTTGCATTGCAAAGACGATTTATGCTTTCCTCCACCAGTCTACTGAGGGTCGCTATAAAGCCTCGAACGCTTTCCGTTTGGGGGGGCGCCATGCAGGGAGTGAAGAGATGAAGACACCGAAGACGATGCCGAAGAGCCAGTCCAGACGCCGAGTCGCTCCAATCTTCTTTGCCTTGATCGCATTGGTCGCCCTGGCGGTAGCGCCGGGCCGTGCCGAGGCGCAAAGCCGCGAGTGCGTGAAGCAATGCAAAGACAGCGCAAAGCTTTGCGGTGCGAGCATCAAGAACGGGTTCAAGGCGTGCAAGACCGATTGCCGCTACATGGACGACCGGGACGCGAAGAAGGCTTGCAAGCTGACGTGCAAAGAAGAGTTCAGCACTTCCAAGAACACGTGCAAGGGTGAGATCGAGACGTGTTCGACGGTTTGCACCGAATCCGAACCGACACCCGGCGGCGATGGCGGCGGTGGCGGCGGCGATGGCGAGAACGAGGAAGGATCCTGTGAGGATACCTGCCAGGAGGGATTCCGCGATTGCCTGAAGGACGGCCTGCCATACGCAAAGCAGTGCGCGCGA
>JAPOLW010000745.1 GCA_029976905.1 bacterium
CCGCACGCTCCAGGGGAGGCGTTCTTCCTCGAACATCCCGCCGAGATCCGACGCGACGACCGTCAAGACGGCCACCCCGATGGCGAGGACGAACAGGGGGGCCTTCTCGAGCAGCAGTCTCGCCGTGGTCGCGGCGCCGTCGGGCGGCGGGTCCCCGGGGGGAGAGAAGGGTGCGCGGCGCAACGGCCAATAGTCGAGCAGAAGCAGAACCGCGGGCAACGTGATCACCAGGGGCTTGGCCGCCAAACCCAACAAGAAGACCCCATAGACCGCGAGCAGGCGCAGGAGGGAAGGACGATGCGCGTAACGCACATGGAGCAGCAGGGCGAGGCAGAAGAAAAACGTGCTCAGCACGTCCTTTCGCTCCGCCACCCAGGCGACCGATTCCACGTGCTGGGGGTGGAGCGCGAAGAGCGCGGCCACGGCGAGACTCTCCCAGAAACGTCCGGTCGCCGAGGTGAGGGTCGCCCAGAGAAGAAAGGTCGACCCGAGGTGAAGAGCCACGTTGGTCGCCAGATGACCGCCGGCAAAGGATCCATGGATCTCCACGTCGGCCATGTGGGAGAGCCACGTCAGTGGGTGCCAGTAATGCGCGGCCGTCGTATCGGTCAACGCCCAGAGAACCGTGCCCGCCTCGAGGCCCCGCTGTACGAAGAAGTTTGCGGTCACGTACATCGGGTCGTCGAAGTCGACGAAGTCGTGTCCGAGAACACCGGCGTAGACGAACGTGGTCACGAACCCCAGAGCGATCAGGCCCGACCACGCAAGCCGGTTGGGAATCAGGTCGCTCTTGCCCGGAATCATGCTCCCTTCCACGACTTCGTCACTCGACGTGGTAGCCCAGAGCCTTCAGTCGCGCGCGCATCTCTGCGTCGACCTCGACACTCTGCGTCTCGATGACGTCGGCGGCGCCGGGCAGGGCCGCGCGCCCCGCCTGCTCGACGTCGGGGCGATCGGATAGCGGCTTCTTCTCGGCCGGGTCGAGTCTGAGATCGAAGAGGCCGATGGTCTCGGAGGTGTCCGAATCGACGATGAGTTTGTAGTCGCCGCGCACGACGCCGACGAGGGGCCGGCCCTGCGCCGTCGTCGCGTACGAAACCGCCACCCCGGCACCCTCGTCGGCGGCGGGACGAAGGAGGCTTTCTCCGGAGATCCGGCAGTCCGCAACCGCGAGCACGTCGCAGATCGTCGCCGGGAGGGACCGCATCTCGACCGGCGTCTCGACCCGCGACGGCAACGCAGAGCCCTCGCCCGGGAAGCGGACGATCAACGGCACCCGCACCATCTCGTCGTAGACCGACGTATTGTGCAGGAGTTCTCCATGCTCGAGGAACGCCTCCCCATGATCGGACGCAATGACCACGAGGGTATCCGCGAGCAGACCGCGGCGTCCGAGGGCCCGCAGGAGCCGTCCCACCTGTCGGTCGCCGTACGCCAGGTTCTCCTGGTATTGCCATCGTAGGTGGTCGAGATCGCGCTCGTCGATGGCGCGCTCGCCCTCACTGATCGAGAGCAGGACGTCCGTTCGACCCTCGACCTCTCCTTCGTAGTCGGCGTCGAAGCGCCCGCGGAAGGGCTTCGGCGCGACATAGGGAGAATGCGGGGGCAGAAGATGCACATAAAGGAAGAAGGGACGCCCGTCGCCCGCATCGATCCATTCGAGCGCCCGGCGAATCGTTCGTTCGCTTCGCACCCGCCCGTAGGTCCGGGGGTCCCGCCGCAGACGCGCAAAGGGGAATCCTTCCTCGAAGGTTTCGAATCCAAGACCGAAACCGAAGGTTCGGGTCACGTACGGACTCTCGGAGAAGGCGCCCGTGCGGAATCCGGCCCGCTGGAGCTGCGCGGCGATCCCCTCGCGCGTGTCGATGCGCTCGTGTCCGAGGTCCGGCCGCGGGTAGCGCCCGGTCAGGAAGGAACTGGCCGACGC
>JAPOLW010000746.1 GCA_029976905.1 bacterium
CTTCGCGCCACGGGATCGCGCCACCCGCGAAAAAGGGGACGAGGCTTCTTCCGTGCACCGGCGGTGCCTCGACGTCCGCGAGTTCGGTGAACGTCGGATAGAAATCGATGGGCTGGACCAGCTCGTCGATGATCCGGGGCACGTGGATCCGCTTCGGGTACCGAATGGCCAGCGGCACCCGGATGGACTCCTCGTACGGGTTATTCTTCGTCCGCAGCCCATGCTCCAGCCACGGGAGCCCGTTGTCCGAAGTGTAGACGAGCACCGTATTGTCGGTGAGCCCCAAAGCCTCGAGACGCATCGAGAATCCCGCAACGGCGTCATCGACGGCAAGCAAAGCCTCCAGCTGCAACCGCCGCCGCTCATCGGTCTTCTTGGGTTCGGCTTCGGCCAGGGCAAGGAGTGCTCCGGCCCGCACCACCCACTTGGGCTTCTGGCCCTTGGCCTTCGCCCGGAAAGAAGGCGGACGGAACGGCGGTAGGTCGTCGAATTTTCCCGCATGCCGCTTCGGCGGACGTGGGGGCCAATGCGGAGCGAACGGGGCGTAGTAGACGAACCACGGCTCGTCCGCCCAGCGCGACATCAAGGTCCGGCCAAAGCCCGCGAGCCGATCGGTCGAATAGGCTCGTTCCCCGAGACCGGCGCGTTTCAGGACTCCGTTCTGATTCAGGAGATACCCGTAGTACAGGTCGAGGTCCCCCAGGAAGACGTGCCATTCATCCCATCCGGGTGGAACGAGCCGTCCGAGGGCGTAGCGCGTATTCAGCAGATACTTGCCGAGCAGGGCCGTTCTGTACCCGGCGCCGGTCTGCAGACGACGGGCAATCGTGTCGCGCTGGTGGTCGAAGCCCAGAGCGCCTTTGTTGGTCGTGAGTCCGTGTTCGTGGGCATAAAGTCCGGTCAGGATGGTCGCGCGATCGGGACAGCAGAGCGAGGTCACAACAAAGCTCTCGGTGAACTCCAACCCGCGCTCCGAGACGAGCGCCCGGGTGAGCGGCATGAACTCCATGGTGTCCCAACGCTGGTCGTCGGTAAGGATGAACAAGAAGTTCGGGACGACCGTGACACCCGAGGCCGCCTGAACGATTTCCTCGAGGCGACCGCGCAGGCAGAACGCCACGTTCGCCGTGCTGGACGCGGCGGGGAGATCGGCGCAGACCCCTCCGACCGGGAGGGAGCCTGCCGCCAGAGCATCCCCGCAACCCTCGACGATCGCGCCCACGAAATCCGACGCGCGGGTCGCGCGGCGACGGCCGAGGAAGACGAGTTCCTTCGTCCTCTGCAGCACGAAGCGCTGGGTCGCCTTGCGGATTGCATTCCGGCAGCGCCGGGGCGCCACACTCTCCCCCGGCGGCGCGCCCCCGTAGACCAGTTCGACCACACGCTCGACAGAGTCCCGACACGCGCTCGTGGACGGGGCACAAAGGTCCCCCCCTTCCCGCCGGACCCGGCGCTCACACCGCAGGCGATCCTGGACTTCGGACGCGAACCGCAGGCCCTGCTCCGACGTCCCGCAGATCGGCTCTCCACCCGCGGCGACGAGAAGGCCGAGCAGCGCCGCAGCCGAAAGAACAACCACCCCGAGAGCTTGGCGACCGCAGTGGCGGCTTGTCAACCGAAAGCGCCCGGTTCGGTGCTCCTTCTTCGTGGCGAGGGGACGCGACCTGTCGCTGTCTTTCCCGCAAACCAGGGCCACGACGAGACACCAAACGAGGCTGGCCTCCGCTCACGGAATCGAAATCAGCGCCGATCTCCCCGATGCCGGCCCCGCCGAACGCCTCGCGCCGGCACGACCCCGACCAGCTCCCGTGCCGGCTCGCCTCAGCTCGGGGCTCGCAACACCGACGCAGGGCCGGGCGGTGCGCGCGTCGCGCTGGTCGTCGGGGCTCGCCTCAGCTCGGGGCTCGCAACACCGACGCAGGGCC
>JAPOLW010000747.1 GCA_029976905.1 bacterium
CCACCTCGCCCTTTGGGCGTTGGTGGGGGGGTGAATCACCCCGGATTCTCCGGAGTCGAATTTTCGTGAGTCAGGCCGCTTTGGCCTGAGCGTTCTGTCCCTCGTAGTACTTCGCTTCGAACTCTGCGGGTGGGATGTCACCGATCGGCTGCAGAAGCCTTCGGTTGTTGAACCAGTCGACCCACTCGAGGGTCGAGAACTCGTCCTGCTCGGCGTTGCGCCACGGCGATTCCCGATGGATTAGCTCGGTCTTGTACAGGCCGATTACCGTCTCGGCGAGCGCATTGTCATACGAATCACCGACGCTGCCGACCGATCCTTCGATTCCAGCCTCGGCAAGGCGCTCGGTGTACCGAATGGACAGGTATTGCGACCCCCTGTCGCTGTGGTGCGTGAGGGCGTCGCTCTTCGGGCGCGAGTACAACGCCTGCTCGAGCGCCTCGAGCGCCAAGTCCGTGCGCAGCGAAGTCGATACGCGCCAGCCGACGATCATGCGCGAGAACACGTCGATCACGAAAGCGACGTAGGCAAAGCCG
The DNA here is from genome assembly GCA_029976905.1 of bacterium. Classification (GTDB taxonomy): domain Bacteria; phylum Desulfobacterota; class Binatia; order UBA12015; family UBA12015; genus VGTG01. The sequence continues at coordinate 537 of JAPOLW010000747.1, forward strand.
CTCCACGTCGCAACGTAGGTGAGATCAGCCACCCAAAGCTCGTTGGGCCGTGTAGCGACGAACTCGCGATTCACCAGATCCGCGGGACGAATCGCCGTGTCGTCGGGAATAGTCGTCTTGAGTTTCCGGCCGCGGCGAACGCCTTGCAGGCCCATGGCCCGCATCAGGCGCTCCACCGTGCAGCGGGCGACGTCGATCTTCTCGCGGCGGAGCTGGAGCCAGACCTTGCGTGCCCCGTACACCTGCCGATTCTCGTCCCACACGCGCTGGATGTGCTCTCGCAGCTCCGCGTCGCGCTTGGTGCGTGCGGGCAGCAGAGTCGGGTCGGTCTCGCGTGCCTTCGCCTCGTAGTACGTCGACGGGGCGATCGGCAGCACTGTGCAGATCGACTCGACCCCGTAGTCGGCGCGGTGATCGTCGATGAACGCGACCATCACTTCGGTCGGCGGTCGAGCTCCGCCTGGGCGAAATACGCTGATGCCTTGCGGAGGATCTCGTTTGCTCGCCGCAGCTCGCGGATCTCGCGCTCCTGATCCTTCAGCCGCTGGCGCTCGTCCGTCGTCAGCCCGCCTCGGACTCCCTGGTCACGCTCCGACTGCCGCACCCATTTCCGCAGCGTCTCCGGCGAACACCCGATCTTCTCCGCGATCGACGTGATCGTCGCCCACTGCGAATCGTGCTCGTCCCGGTGCTCCAGCACCATCCGCACCGCCCGCTCTCGCACCTCCGGTGCGAACCTGCTCGGTCTCCCCATAGCCCATTCCTTTCCAAGAAATTTGGGCTCCGGGAAACCCGGGGCGATTCACCTTCGGGGAAGCCGAAGCCTTCGGAGGCGCGCCTGTCCGCGTAGATCTTCATGCCCTCGCGGTAGAGGTCGGCGATGGCCTTGCGCTTGGCGTCGTCGGTGATGACGACGACGCTCCAGCCCTGCGAGTTGGATCCGGTGGGGGCCTGGAAGGCGATGTCGATGCACTCCTCGAGGAGTTCGGGCGCGATCGGGCGGTCGAAGTCGAGACGTTTGCGGACCGAGCGCGTGGTGCGCAACAGGTGGTCGGTTTCCTGAAGATTCATGGTCTTCCTCCTCCGGCGGTTGGGAATAGCGCAGCCGGGTCCGGGGCGCGAATGGGCCGCCGTCGCGGGGGGCGGTGGGCCGGAGGTTTGGCCGTGGGCACGGCGGCGCCCGGGGCGTTCAGTCGTCGGCGCGGCGCAGGACGCACCAGAGGCCGCGGCCGGCCTGCGAGGCGACGCCCGACCAGGTGCCGGGGAGGGCCCGGGCGACGTCTTCGGCGGGGAGATGGATGGGGGTGCGGGTACCACGGGAGTTGACCCAGACCAGAGCGCCGCCGGGGGCGAGGATGCGATCGACCTCGGCGGGGAAGAG
>JAPOLW010000748.1 GCA_029976905.1 bacterium
GACGACACATCCTCCCACCTGCGCGACCGGGAGGAGTCCGTTGACGGCCTCTCCGATCCAGCGTGCGTAGAGCACGGTCCGGAAGGAAACGGGGGAGCGGGTCCGGAGAAGGGCTCGCCAACCCAATGCGTCCCCGGCCAGCGGCACCAGGTGAAAAGCGGCGACCACGAGCAATCCCCATCCCGCCACCGACAGGGCTCCAAGGACCTCGACGACGCCCTCGCGGGCCAGTAGGGCTGCGAAGAGGACGATCCCGAAGACGAGGCCCGCGCGCGTGAGATTCTTGAGTCGATTCCCGCCGATGGTCCAAACTCCCGGGCGCGCCCGCCGGGGGGCGCCACGACCCCAGAGCACTGCCACACGGGTCGCAGACCGTCCAGTCGATCCCGCCGCCGGAGACCCGCCCGCGCGGCCTCAGCCCGCAAGCCAGCGCACGATGGCGATCCCGGCGAGGCGGGCGGCGGCGAGTCCCGCCAGTCGCACCCACGGGACTTCGGCCGGTACGACCTCGCCCCCCGCGCCCGGCGTACCCAACCAATCCCCACCGGCCGGATCGGCGCCGAGCTTGCGAATCGCCGCCGGGTTCCAGTCCACGCGCCCCCGCTCCCGCTCCTGCCACTCGATGTAGGTCTGCGCGAGCCGCCCCTGGACCGCGCGCGCATTGAGCGGACGGTCGTCCGGGTCCTTCTCGAGAAGGTCCTGGACGACGCGATCGATTTCCTGCGGACACCCGGGAACCTCGTCGAGGAGGGACGGAGGGCGCACGTTCAGGTGCTGGTCGAAGATCTGGGCGAAGTTCGTCCCCTGGAAGGGCAGATGACCGCAGACCATGCGAAACAACGTGCATCCCAGCGCGTAGAGATCGGTCTGGCCGGAAACACGATGGTCGCCGCGCACCTGCTCGGGCGCCATATACTGATACGATCCGACCGTCAGTCCGACCTCGGTCAGTTCGGCCTCTCCGGTATCCAGCGCGATGCCGAAATCCCCGAGCTTCAACTCTCCCCCGGGGGAGAGAAAGAGATTGGACGGCTTCACGTCGCGGTGGACGATCCCGTGGTTGTGCGCGTGCTGCAGGGCCGAGCAGATCTGCCATCCACATTCGACAGCCTCTTGCCAGGAAAACCGCCTTCGGCGACGAAGAATCTCCTCGAGCGTCGGACCCTCGACGAATTCCATCGCGTAGAAGAGACGTCCATCGGTCTCACCGCCGCCTCGATAGCCGACGACGTTGGGGTGATCGAGCTTCTCGAGGATCGCCATCTCACGGGCAAACCGCGCACGCACGTTGCGATCCCGCGAGATCGCCGGGAGCAGAATCTTCACGGCCACTTCGTCGCCGTGAACGGTGTCTCGGGCTCGATACACCGTTCCCACGGCGCCCGAACCGACCTCGTCTCCAAGTTCGAACTCTTTCAGGTCCCGACGCGGCATCGCCCTGCAGTCCATTGTGGGCACGGGGGGATCCGGTGTTCAATGCCATCGCGTCTGCGCCCCGCGTGCCCAACGCGTGCACAGTGCACAATCTTCGTGCACCCAACGTCACCGCGGTGCCCGCCCCCGGCGAACGGACGCGCTGTATTGCCTTGAAACGCTTGAACACACGTTTGTCCGGGGACGAAATGCGTTCTGGCACGGGCCTTGGATTACGGACCGATACACGACAATCCGCGCCGGACGTCCCCGGCGCCGTAGCCCTACGAGAGAGAGGTCGCGACCGTGAACCCATCCACCATGACCAAAGCAATCCGGCTGGCCCTGGCCCTGGCCGCCGGAGCCGCCCTGATGCCGGGGACGGTCCTCGCCGAGGAGGGTCCATCGACAGCGGAGCTCGCCTACGCGATCGACAACCTCATCCTCTTCATCGCCGCCGTGCTCGTTCTCTTGATGCAGGCCGGCTTCGCGATGCTGGAGGC
>JAPOLW010000749.1 GCA_029976905.1 bacterium
AGATGTAGACGTAGGGGTCCTTCTCGAGATGGGCGATGATCTCGGGCGTGAGATCCGTTGCAGGGGCGTCCGTCGCGGCAATGACCGCGAGAAGGACCCCAGGGACGGTGACCGACCCGACCGCTCTCCGCATTGCCTTCCTCACCTCGTTCCCCTTCTCGGCGGAGGACCGCCGCGTCCCGGGCGGGTGCCGCCGGGCCCACCGCGGCGCTCGTCCCGTGGTCCGTCCGGGCGATCTTCCCGCTCCGTTCCCGGGCCGTCGGGGCGGCCGCCGCCGCGTTCGCCGATGCCCTCCTGCGGTCCGGATCGACGCGCCTCTTCGGGCCGCGACACCCCGATTTCGAGCGGAGCGAACACGATCTGTCGTCGCTCCAGCGATACTTCGGTGGCCTCGACCACCACCCGGTCACCCAGTTCGATCCGGCGACCCGAACGCAGGCCGTAGAGGGCCTGCGAGCGCTCGTCGAAGCGCCAGACGCCCGGCAGATCCTCGATCTTGACCAATCCCTCGACCGGATAGGCATCGAGCTCGGCGAAGAACCCAAAGCCCGCCACCGAGACCACCGTCGCCGCCGACCGCTCGTGCAGGTGCCCCGACATGAATTCGGCCTTCTTGAGATCGATCATCGCCCGCTCGGCCTCCATCGCCTCGCGCTCCCGACGCGAACTCTCTTCACTCGCCGCGGCCAGGTCGTCGCGGGCGCTGCGGGCCTGGGAGGCGCGACCTTCGAGCCAATCGACGAGTTGGCGATGCACGAGGAGATCCGGGTAGCGCCGGATCGGAGAGGTGAAGTGGCAGTAGAGAGAAAAAGCGAGGCCGAAGTGCCCTGCGTTGTCGACGTCGTAGCGGGCCTGTTTGAGGGCCCGCAGAACCTGCCGGGTGAGAACCCGCTCGAGACGATGTCCCCGCAGGCCCCGCAAGGCGCTGGCGATCGAGGTGGACGTCGGCCCGCCCCGCATGTCGACGTGCACCCCGGCGAGTTGCAGAAGCGAATCGAGTTCCTCGATGTCTCCCGGCTCGGGCGGCTCGTGGATGCGGTATGGCAGGGGAATCTCTGCAGCGGTCAATTCCCCGGCGACGGCGCGATTGGCCTCGAGCATGAACTCCTCGATGATCCGGTGCGCATCGTTGCGCTCGGAGAAACGCACCCCGATCGCGCGTCCCTCCCCGGAGAGTTCGACCAGGGCCTCGGGCAGATCGAGGTCGAGGGCCCCTTCGGCGACGCGTCGGCGGTACAGATGCCGCATCAAGGCCTGCATGCGCTTCAACATGGGGACGAGGTCCTCGAGTTCCCGCTGCCGCTCTTCGGAGGGAAGCGATCGGGAGTCTCCCAGGACTCCGGCCACCTCGTCGTAGGTGAGGCGGGCCTGGCTTCGAAGCACCGCCCGATGAAGCCGTTGCCCGACGCGCCGCCCCTCTTCGTCGTAGTCCATGTCGGCGACGACGACGACCCGGTCGCGCCCGGGTCGCAGGGAACAGAGATCGTTCGAAAGACGCTCGGGCAGCATCGGAATCGCCCGATCCGGAAAATAGACACTGGTGCCGCGAAGTGCCGCCTCGGCATCCAACGCCGAGCCCGGGGGCACGTAGAGCGAGACATCGGCGATCGCGACCCGGAGCCGGAAGCCGCCCCCGGACCGCTCCTCGAGGAGAACCGCATCGTCGAAGTCGCGCGCCGTGGCGCCATCGATCGTGACGAATGGCAGGTCGCGCAGATCTTCCCGGCTCGCGCAATCGGCCGCCGTAGGGTCGCGGGGTAGCTGCGCCGCCTCGGCGTCGCGGCCCTCCTGGCACAAAAGCACGCCGAGCTCGACGTTGGCGGCGCGACGACTCGAGGCTTCTCTCAACGAGCTCTCCGAATCGTCGGCGGGTTTTTTTCCGTCGTCGGCGGTGACGCTCGCGG
>JAPOLW010000074.1 GCA_029976905.1 bacterium
TTCTCCCGGTCTTGCGTTCGGAGAGAAGGGCGATCATGTCCGGGTCGATGTCGACGGCGTAGACGATGCCGTCGGGTCCGGTGGCTTCGGCCAGGTCGAAGGTAAAGTAGCCGCTGCCGGCCCCGAGGTCGGCGATGGTCGCACCGGGTTCGATGGCGAGCACCTCGATCACCCGTTGGGGTTGTTGCCAGTCGTCCCGTGAAAAGCCTTCGTAGGCGAATTGTTTCCATGCCCGGGCGCAGCCCGCGGCCGTGAGGACCAACGCGACCAGGAGCAGGGGAGAGCGGACCGAGCGAGGCAACATGCGGCTGGATATCCCGAAACGATCACCAGCGACAAGACGTCGGAGGCACCGACGGTCCGCCGGGCCTGGGCAAAGCCGGGCGCAAGCCTAGTAGCGTCCCCCGAGGCGGCCGCCGCCCAGATGCACCGGGGAAGGGTACCAGCCGGGAGGGCCGTAGGGGTAGCCGTACCAGGGGCTCGAGACGTTCACGCCTTCGTAGTACGGGCGATAGTTCTCGTCGCGCGGATCGGTGCTGTTGGCCTTGTAGAAGCACCCCGTGGCGAGGCCGGCGACCAGAAGGAGGGCGGCTGCGACCGGGACCTTCACGGCGCCTCCCCGTCGGCCATCAGACCAATGCCGATGGCCGCGCCCTCGGGGTCCTGCAGGATGGCGAGGCGCTCGCCGCGAACGAGAAGCCGTCCGCCGCTTGCCTGTGCGCGTTCCACCGTCTTCGCCAGATCGTCCACCCGAACGTAGGGCAACCAATTGGGATGGACGCGCTCCCAGGGGGTCTCGATGACGCCGGCCACCGGCATGCCGTCGGACTCGAAGACGCCCTCGTCGACGCCGTCGTGCGACAGGATGGGGCCCACGGCCCACCCCGCGACCTCGGCGTAGAAGGGAACGGCGACGCTGTGGTCACGGACCCAGAGTTGTGCCCAGAGGAAGTCTCCGGTGGCGGGCGGTTGGGCCACCGGGTCGCCGCCGGCGGCACGCAGGAGGACGAAGGCCGCGCCTTCGGGGTCGCGGAGTACGCTGACCCGCCCCCGTCGGCCCAGGGTCTGCGGTTTACGCAGGAGGGCCGCTCCCGCCCGTCGGGCGCGCGAAGTCGCCTCGTCGACGTCGGGCACCGAGAGCGACGGAAGCCAGACGTCGTCGGGTTCGTCATCGCGCTCGTGCTTGTGTCGGACGATGCCACCGATGGGCCGCCCCCGGTGGACGATGGTGTCGAAGTCTCCGTCGTGGAGACTCTCGAAGGTCCAGCCGAACAAGGGCCCATAGAAGGACTTGGCCGCCTCGGGATCGTCGACCAGGAGGTCGAACCAGACGAATTCTCCGGCTCGATGTCGCTCGGTGGGCGTGGCGGCGATCGGTGGCAACTCGGCTCGTTGCGGGGCGCAACCGATCAGCGCGAGGAGAACGAGTGCGAGAGTCGAAAGACCGGTCCGTCGTCGCGTGCGTCGCATCATGCGCAGACGCTAGCAGGATCGGGCGGTGTGGGCAGTCGGGACGGACGGTCGGCCTCGAGGCGTTCGGCGAGCCACTGCAGAAGGTGGTCCTCCGCCCAATAGCGGGGACGACCGGGATGGGGGCCTTCGACCCACCCGACGTGGCCGCCGCGCGGCGTGACCACCAGGCGTACGGCTGTGGGTAGCTTCGAGGCAAGCGTGTCGAGCACGTTCGCGGGCAGAAAAGGGTCGTCGCGCGCACTCACGCAGAGCGTTGGCGTGCGAATCCGGTCGACGAAGCAGATCGAGCTACAGCGTTCGTAGTAGTCGTCCGCGCTCGCGAAGCCGTGCAGAGGGGCCGTCGCGACATGGTCGAAGGGGTGGAAGTCGATCGCCTGCTGCGCGGCGTCGAGGTCCATGCGCGCCCCGGCCTCCGGAAAGCGCTCGGCGACGTGGCGCATCTTTTCTCGCAGGGTGGGCAGAAACCCGCGCAGATACAACCGCCCGATGGCCGTCTCCATGTGCCGTGAGGCGGCGGCGAGATCGTAGGGGACCGAAAGGGTTGCGAGGGCGACGAGTTGCTTCTGTTCGGGGTTCTCTCCCAGCCATTTGAGCAGGATGTTGCCCACGACCGAAACGCCGATCGCCACCAGGGGAACCTCCGGGGCGCGCGCCTTCAGGACGCGGAGAACCCGGTCGGGGTCGCCGGTTTCGCCCGAGTGGTAGAGGCGCGGTCGTCGGTTTGGGATCCAACTCCAGGTGTCGGCCGGGTCGCGCGCACAGGCACGCAGATTGAGTGCCGAGACCGACCAGCCGCGTCTTTGCGCGCGCAGAGCGAGGTTTTGGATGTAGACCGAATACGAACTGCCCTCGAGCCCGTGCAGGAGCAGGAGTCGGGGGGCGCCGGTTGGTCCTTCGAGGTGGTCGACCAGGACTTCGTCGCCGTCGACCGTCTCGATCGACTCGCGTTCGTAGGCGACGAGGCGCCGCGAGCGCCCGAGTTGTCCCCAGACGGTCTGCGCATGCGCTCCAGGAAGCCACCAGGCCGGCGTGAAGGGCCGCGGCGCAGCCACCGAGGTGGACGTCCCGATCTCAGGATCGGACCGCGGCGCGAAGATACTCACGCCGCAGGATGGAGATGTTCTCGATCGAGATCGATTTCGGACAGGCGGCCTCGCACTCGCCGTGGTTGGAGCAATCGCCGAAGCCTTCGGCATCCATCTGCTCGACCATGGCCAGAGCGCGTTGGCTGCGCTCGACCTCTCCCTGGGGCAAGAGGGACATCTGGCGAATCTTCGCTCCGACGAAGAGAGAAGCCGACGCGTTGGGGCATGAGGCGACGCACGCGCCACAACCGATACACGCGGCCGAGTCCATGGCCGCCTCGGCGGTCTCCTTGCCGATCGGGAGCATGTTCGCGTCGGGTGCGGAGCCTGCGTTGATCGAGACGTAGCCACCCCGTTCGATCACCCGGTCGAAGGCGGAGCGGTCCACGACGAGGTCTTTCACGACCGGAAACGCGTTCGCCCGGAAGGGCTCGACCGTGATGGTCTCGCCGTTGGCGAATTCGCGCATGCGCAGTCCGCAGGTCGTGAGATTCACGATGGGACCATGCGGGCGTCCGTCGATGCAGACGCCGCAGGTGCCGCAGATCCCCTCCCGGCAATCGCTGTCGAAGGCGACCGGCTCGTCTCCCTTCTTGACCAGGGATTCGTTGAGGTGATCGAGCATCTCGAGGAACGACGAGTCGGGGTCGACGTCGGTGACCTCATAGTCGACCAGACGTCCCTGACTGGTCGCGTCGGGCTGACGCCAGATGCGCAGCTTGTAGGATCGATTGGTCTTGGCGTCGGTCATTTATAGTTCCGTACGGCCAGATGGACGTTGTCAAAGGTGAGCTTTTCGCGATGGAGGCGGGGTTTGGAAACGTCGCCGGGGTGCTCCCAGGCAGCGACGTAGGCAAAGTTCTCGTCGTCCCGGACGGCCTCCCCATCCTCGGTCTGGTGGTCGGTCCGCAGGTGACACCCACAGCTTTCGTTGCGGTTGTAGGCGTCGACGGCGATCAGCTCGCCGAGCTCGAAGTAGTCGGCAACGCGGCCGGCGTACTCGAGATGTTGATTGAGATCTTCGCCGGAGCCCGTCACGTGGACGTCTTCCCAGAATTCCTCTCGGAGGCCGCGGATCTTCTCCGCGGTCTTCTTGATCTGCTCGGGGTCGCGCGACATTCCGCAATGATCCCAGAGCAGCCGGCCGAGTTCCCAATGGAATTCGCGCGGGGTTCGCTTACCGCGCACCGCGAGCAGACGTTCGATGTTGCCACGGACGTTCGCTTCGGCCTCCTCGAACGCCGCGTGGTCCGTATCGGGTGCGCCCGCTTGAATCCCTGCGAGGTAGTTGCCCAGCGTGTAGGGGATGACGAAGTATCCGTCAGCGAGTCCCTGCATGAGAGCGCTCGCGCCCAGTCGGTTGGCGCCGTGGTCGGAGAAGTTGGCCTCGCCGATGACGTGCAGGCCGGGGATGGTCGACTGGAGGTTGTAGTCGACCCAGAGGCCGCCCATTGTGTAGTGCGGCGCCGGGTAGATGCGCATCGGCCGCTCGTAGGGGCTCTCGGACGTGATCTCTTCGTACATGTCGAAGAGGTTGCCGTAGCGCTGCTTGACCGTTTCCTGCCCGAGTTGGCCGATTGCCTCGGAGAAGTCGAGATAGACGGCCAGTCCGGTGGACCCGACGCCGTATCCCTCGTCGCAGATCTGCTTCGCCGCGCGGGAGGCGACATCGCGGGGGACGAGGTTTCCGAACGCCGGGTAGCGACGCTCGAGGAAGTAGTCGCGCTCCTCCTCGGGGATTTCCGACGGCGGACGGTTGTCCCCCTTCTTCTGGGGAACCCAGATGCGTCCGTCGTTGCGGAGGCTCTCGCTCATCAGGGTGAGCTTGGATTGCGACGGACCCGAGAGCGGAATGCAGGTCGGATGGATCTGCATGAAGCAGGGGTTGGCGAAATAGGCGCCGCGCTTGTGGCAGCGCCAGGCCGCGGTCGCATTGGAGTTCACGGCGTTGGTCGAGAGGAAGTAGGCGGTCGAATACCCGCCGGTGGCCAGCACGACGGCGTCGGCGGAAAACCGCTCGAGGCGCCCGGTGACCAGATTGCGACAGACCACGCCTTTGGCGTGTCCGTCGATGACGACGAGGTCGAGCATCTCGCGGCGCGTGAACATCTTTACGCGGCCCGCGTCCACCTGGCGCATCAGCGAGCCGTAGGCGCCCAGGAGAAGCTGTTGTCCCGTCTGGCCGCGTGCGTAGAACGTGCGGGAAACCTGCGCGCCGCCGAAGGAGCGATTGGCGAGAAGCCCCCCGTATTCGCGTGCGAAGGGGACGCCCTGGGCGACACATTGGTCGATGATGTTCACCGAGCACTGCGCCAGGCGGTAGACGTTGGCCTCGCGCGAGCGGTAGTCACCGCCCTTGACGGTGTCGTAGAAGAGGCGCCACGCGCTGTCGCCATCGTTCTGGTAGTTCTTGGCGGCATTGATGCCGCCCTGCGCGGCGACGCTGTGCGCGCGCCGTGGCGTGTCGTGGATCGTGAGGCTCACGACGTTGTAGCCCAACTCGGCGAGGGTGGCGGCGGCTGAACCGCCCGCGAGCCCCGTCCCTACGACGAGGACGGTGTATTTCCTCTTGTTGGCCGGGTTCACCAGCTTCATGTCGAAGCGGTGTCGGTCCCACGCGGTCTGGATCGGCCCGTCGGGCGCTCCGGAGTGCAGTGAGCCGTCGACGATCTCAACGTCCATCATGAAGCTCCCGTTGCGAAGAGGTAGAGCGGCATGACGAAGAAACCCAGGGCGACCACGACCGCGAAGATCGCGCTGGCGCTATAGGCGACGGGGCGGATGCGCGGGTCGAGAAGGCCGATCGATTGGAAGGCGCTCCAGAATCCGTGTCTCAGATGAAAGCCCAGCAGGGCCATGACGCTCATGTAAAGGACGACCCAGGCCGGGTTCTGGAAGGTCTCGGCGACCAATCGGAAGAGGTCGCGGACTTCTTCGCCGTCGACGGTGGTCGTGTACTCCGCGCCGCCGAAGACGCCGTACTTGAACTGGGCCACGTGCAGCACGAGGAACGCGAGGAGAACGCTGCCGGTGACGATCATTGTGCGCGAGGAGAGGCTTTGCCGACTCGGCGCGCCCTTGCTCGCCACCACTGTATTTTGGACCGAGCGGGCGGCGCTCTTGCTGCGCCAGACGCCGATCGCCGAGATCGCGTGGAGGGCAAAGAGTGCGACCAGCCCGGCTTCCGCGACGTAGAGCAGTCCGCCGAGCGCGTGCAGAGCGGCGGTGTAGCGGTTGAAGGCTTCGCTGCCCACGAAGAGATTCAGGTTGCCCAGGAGGTGGGTCACGATGAACCCCATGAGAGCGAGCCCAGTGATGCCGGTGAGCAGTTTCTTGCCCACCGACGACCAGAGATGGAAACGCGGACTAGCCATAAGACTTCCTCTCTTTTAGCGCCGCAAACCATGATTGCAATTGATTTGGCCGGCGCCGGGGCGGCCCCGGCCGGGGTCGGATTGGTCCCGGTGGCAGGGCCGGGGCTGGTTCGTTGTAGAACGGTGTTCCCTAGCGGTTTGCAAACCCGTCACGCAAAACGTATCCACTCCGGTTGCGGGCCCGCCGGGGGGACGAGGGGAGAACTTCGCCTCCCAGGAGCGAAAACCGGACGCCCGCGCTCGTCGAACAATTTCGTGATCGCAAGGATGCTCGTATGCCCGAAGAGCCGCTTCGCATAGCTTTGCTCACCTACCGGGGGAACCCGCGCTCGGGCGGGCAGGGGATCTATGTTCGGCTTCTCGGCCGCGAGCTCGTGCAGCTCGGCCACCGGGTCGACGTCTGGAGCGGCCAGCCCTATCCCGAGCTCATCGACGGGGTGAACCTGGTCAAAGTGCCCAGTCTCGACCTCTGGAACGAGAACGCCTTCTTCCGATTCCCCACCTTTTCCGAGCTCCGGGACCCGATCAACGTCTCCGAGTACGCCCGCACCGTCACCGGAGGCTTTCCCGAGCCCTTCACCTTCGCGCAGCGTGTCGCCCGCAAGCTCACCCAGCTCAATGGCAGCGGTCCGCGCTACGACGTCCTGCACGACAACCAGACGCTCGGACCGGCGCTGCTCGGACTCCAGTCCCACACGCCCCTGGTCGCGACGATCCATCATCCGGTGACGCGCGATCGCCGGATCGCGCTGCAGTCGGCCCAGGGGATCCGCACCCGCTACGGGCTTCTGCGCTGGTACACCTTCCTGCCCACCCAATTGAAGGTTTCGCGCAAGCTCGATCGCGTGATGACCGTCTCCGAGGCCTCGCGAGACGACCTCCAGGGGGAATACGGAATCGACCGGGACCGTATCCGCGTCGTCGGCATCGGAATCGATACCGAGGTCTTCTACCCACGGCGCGAAATCGAGCGCGAAGAGGAACTTCTGGTCTGCACGCTCTCGGCGGACTCGCCCATCAAGGGGTTCGTCTACTTGCTCGACGCCCTCGCCCTCCTGCGACGCGAGCGCCCGAATCTGCGTCTGCGCGCGGTGGGGTCGCCCGGCCGCAAGACCACCACGCAAAAGCATCTCGAGCGTCTCGGTCTGCAAGACGCCGTCGAGTTCACCGGCAAGATCGAAGCCGACGACATCGCTCGCCTGTATGCCCGGGCTACGATCGCGGTGGTCCCGTCGCTTTACGAGGGATTCGGACTCCCGGCGGGCGAGGCCATGGCATGCGAGGTCCCGGTCGTTGCGACGACGGGCGGCGCCTTGCCCGAGGTGGTCGGACGTGACGGCAAGGCGGGGCTGCTGGTCGAGCCCCGTTCGGGCGAGGCGTTGGCGAAGGGGATCGATGCCCTCCTCGACGCGCCCGAGCGCCGACGGGCCATGGGGGAGGAGGGACGTGCACGCGTCCAATCCCTGTTCACCTGGCGGCGGGCGGCAGAGCGCCGCGTCGAAATCTACCGCGAGGCCATTGCGGAACGGAAGAGTGCCGCGTGCTGACCGTCGAATTCGACCGACTGGGCCTGACGCCCGGAGCCCGCGTTCTCGACGTGGGCTGCGGTGGGGGGCGCCATCTGCGGGAGACGCGGCGTCATCGCGGCATCACGGCCGTGGGCATCGACCTCGGCGCCCAGGAGGTGGCTGACACCTCGCGGGCCCTGCGCGAGATGGATGAACTCGCTCCTGAGCTGGGCGGTACCGTCGAGGGAGCGGGCCCCTGGCTCTCGACGCGCGGAAGCGGTTATGGGTTGCCGTTTCGCTCGGGGTCCTTCGACTGCGTGATCATCTCCGAGGTCCTCGAGCACCTCGAACGCGACGAGGAGGCCCTGCGGGAGGTCTCCCGGGTTCTCAAGCCGGGTGGCGTCCTTGCGGTCTCCGTTCCCCGGGAGGGACCCGAGTCCGTTTGTTGGACCCTTTCCTCGCAGTACCCCAACTCGCCCGGCGGCCACATCCGGATCTATCGCGGAGATCAACTCCCGAAGATGCTCGAGCGAGGCGGGTACGACATCGTGGGCACCCATTACGCTCACGCTCTGCACTCCCCGTATTGGTGGCTCAAGTGTCTGTTCGGGTTGGAGAACGAGCAGGTGTGGCCGGTCAAACTCTATCACCAGTTCCTGGTCTGGGATCTGATGCAGCGTCCCTGGGTCACGCAGACCCTCGAGGCGATGTTGAACCCCATGATCGGCAAGAGCGTCGTGTTCTACGCGGTCAAAGGAAACGCATGATGATCAATGGGCGGCGTCCCCTCTCCGACGAGCAATTCGAGGCCACCGCACAGTGGATCGCCGACCGCCAGGAGGCCGGCGGCGTGTTCCCCTGGGTTCCGGGTGGCAAATTCGACCCCTGGGATCACGTGCACGCAGCGATGGGGTTGGAACTCGCGGGCCGCTACGAAGAGGCGCGGGCGGCCTTTCGTCATCTCGTCGATACCCAGGAGGCCAACGGCGGTTGGGTTGCGGAGTGGCACGGGGACCGCATCGTCGACGGAACCTTCCAGTCCAACCACGCCGCCTATGTCGCCACGGGCCTGTGGCATTACTATCTCGCCACCGAGGACATCGATTTCGTGGCCGAGATGTGGCCGACGATGCGCCGGGCGATCGACTTCGTCGTCGATCTGCAGCAGCCCTGTGGGGCCATCGCATGGGCCGTCAACCCCGTTGGAAAGGCCTGGACGGATCCGCTGGTCACGGGAAGCTCTTCGATCCACGGGAGCCTCGTCTGCGCCATCCGTATCGCCGAAAGACTCGATCACGACGCGACCGATTGGCGTCTCGCCCGTCTCCGCCTCTCCCACGTTCTCAATCGGAACATCGAGCGGTTCGAGGACGTCGATTTCCCCAATGGCGGCCCGGGGCGCCATTCGATGGATTGGTATTATCCGGTGCTCGGGGGCGCCGTGCGCGGCGCGGCCGGACGTCTTCGTCTGCTGGACGACGACATGGTCGAGGCATTTCTGGAAGAGGGCGTGGGGTGCCGCTGCGTGGTCGAGAACCCGTGGTACACCGTTGCCGAGACCTGTGAGCTCGTTCTCGCGCTCGATGCGGTCGGACTCACGAGCCGCGCCCAGCAGGTTCTGTCCTGGATGCAGCCCCTGCGAACCGCGCAGGGTGGCTATTGGACGGGAGTCACCCACCCCGATCGGATCTACTATCCCGAAGGCGAGCAGACGCCGTGGACGGCGGCGACCGTTCTGCTTGCGGCGGATGCCCTGGCCGGCGAGACGGCGACGGCGAGCTTCTTCCGGGACCTGGCGGGCGAGGACCTCGATGATCGGAGCGCTGCCGAACGGCGTCGCGACCGCATCGAGGAAGGCGGGATCGACCGGCCGGCTCTCGAAGCGAACCCCTGATCTTCCGTCGCGTCCGGCGCCGTCGCTGGACACTGCGGACGTGCGCGGGGGGCCTTCCCGGGACGTCGGTGGACGTCGGCGCCGCGGGGCGGGGCGGTCGGCCGGAGAAAGACGAGCGGGGCGGTCGGCCGGAGAAAGACGAGCGTCAGCGCCGACGCAGGGCACCGAGGGTGCCGGTCCTCGGTAGCTCCTCGAAGAGACCCGACGCGACCGCGTGCCGGTAGATCGTGATCGGGGCCTGGCCGCCTTCGTTTGGATCGTCGAAGAGGTCGTGGATGGCCAGGACGCCGCCGGGTGCGACCTTGCCGGCCCAACGCTGGTAGTCGGTCTGAGCGGCCTCGAAGCTGTGCCCGCCGTCGATGAAGACCATCCCGAGCGGCACGGTGACGACGCCCGCGGCATCGGCGCTGCGCGCGACGAGCACCAGCGTCGTGTCTTCGAGGTCGGCCGCACGCAGGGTATGGCGGAGATGGCGTAGGCTGTCCATCGCCCCGGCTTCGGCGTCGAAGAGGTCGGGGTCGTGGTAGGCCTCGCCGGGTTGCTGCTCCTCGTTCCCCCGGTGATGGTCGACACAGATCAGTCGGCCGCCGCCCGCGCGTGCGCCGGTCCCGACGTAGACCGAGGACTTGCCGCAGTAGCTGCCGATCTCGACCACGGGGCCGAGTGGGGCGCTCTGACGGGCGAGGTCGTGGAGGCGCAAGCCCTCCGCTTCGTCCAGGAAACCCTTACACGCGCGCGCCACCTCGAGGGCGGCGGGATCCATACGGTGGGCGGGAGGCATCGACGCATCCAAGCGGTCGCGCTGTGCGTCCGCAACCCGCTCACATGTCGCGTGTCGGCGCGAAGATCGATCGCAGCCAGCCGCCGAAGCTATTCCCCTGCAGGTAACGGCGCTCCATCTCGTCCTCGAATTGATCGTAGGGTTTGTCTCCCTCGAACATCTGCATGCGTGTGACGAACGTGGCGTCTGCGTCGAGTTCGCGGATCGGGCGGGCCGGGTTTCCCGCGACGACCGTATTGGGAGGGACGTCCGAGGTCACGATCGCCCCGGCTCCGACCACGCTATTGCGCCCGATGGTGACTCCTTTGCAGATGGTGGCGCCATCGGCGATCCAGACGTTCTCCTCGAGTCGAACCGGGGCGACGGGGCCCGGGGGAAAGATTCGATCGTAGAAGTCGTGCCAGTCGCAGTCGGTGATGAAGACGCGCTCGGCGATGAGGGCGCCGTCGCCGATCTCGATCGAGCAGGCGCTCTTGATGCGGACGCCGGGCGAGAGCGCAACGTAGTTGCCGAACGCGATTCGTCCGGTGGTCTCCATCCAGACGACCAGGCTGATCGGGGCATCGTTGGTGGCCATGGCGTGGAAGTGATCGCCGGCGGTGATGTTCCGGCCGAGTACCTCGATCCGGCGCGGATTGCGGAACACCGGACGTTCCCCGAGGGCATCGAACTGGGGGTGGAGAACGCGTCGGCAGTAGCCGTCATTGACGCGATCCATCCACTTCTTGAGCCAGTAGGGCCGCTGGTCGCTGCGCATCCCCATGGTGTAACCCGCCCCCGGGGCGTCGTCACACCTTCCCGGTACGGGGGCCCCAGCGCGTGACGGAGGCCATCGCGAGTGGTTCAATGGGCGCCATGATGGAGGTTCGAAGGATCGCCCCGGCGCTCGGGGCCGAGATCGACGGTGTCGATCTTTCCCGCCCCCTCGACGAGGCGACCCGGGAGGCGCTCGCCGCGGCCCTCGACGAGCATGAAGTGCTCTTCTTCCGCGACCAGGCCCTCTCGCCCGAGGCGCACCGGGCCTTCGCCCGCCTTTTCGGCCCTCTGCAGACGCATCCGGCGTATCCGCATGTCCCCGGCTTCCCGGAGATCTCGATCCTCGAGTCGGATCGCGAAAACCCCTCCAAGATCGAGAAGTGGCACACCGACATGACCTTCCGGGCGACGCCGCCTCTGGGCTCGATCCTGCGCGCGCGCATCGTTCCCGAGAACGGCGGGGATACGCAGTGGATGAGCCTCTCGGCGGCCTACGACGGGC
>JAPOLW010000750.1 GCA_029976905.1 bacterium
CAGCCGCTGCTGCACCGCATGGTTGAGCTGGGCTGGGTCGGGGGGTCTATCAATTACCGGCTGGCCCCCAGGGACGCCTATCCTGCTCAAATCATCGACGTCAAAAAGGCTATTGCCTGGGTGAAAACCCACATCGAGGAATACGGCGGCGATCCAGAAACGGTCTTCGTCACCGGAGGCTCGGCCGGTGGGCACCTCTGCTCCCTGGTCGCTCTCACCGCCGGCGACCCGCGCTACCAGCCGGGCTTCGAAGACGTCGACACGTCCGTCGCCGGTTGTGTGTCCTTCTACGGCGTCTACGACTTCGCCGATCACCAGGAGGTCTGGCCCCATGACGGTCTCGCCGACATCCTCGAGAAGCAGGTGATGAAGGCGTCGCGCACCGAAGCCCCTGCGGCCTGGGACGAAGCCTCGCCGATCGCGCGCATCACCCCCGACGCACCGCCTTTCTTGGTGATCCACGGAACGCACGACACGCTGGTCCCGGTCCAGGCAGCGCGCAACTTCGTCGCCCGCTACCGCGAGCAAGCGCGCGCACCGATCGCCTACGCGGAGATCCCCGGAGCACAGCACGCCTTCGAGATCTTCCCCTCCCTACGCTCGTCCCTCGTCCTACATGGTGTGGAGCGCTTCCTGGCGTGGAACCTCTCGCAGCGCGACGCGCAGATCCGGACGCAAAGCACCGCCGCCACGACGCCGCTGGAATCGGCAACGGCCCAATCGACCGCCTAGGTCGAGAGCGGCGCGGCGCAGCCCGGCCGCCGGATCAGGCGCCGGCAAGCGGCCCCGAGAGATCGGGCGGGCCCTGGTAGAAGACCGACAGGGTGCGACGCTGGAAGCGCCATCCCTCGGCCGTGCGGACATAGGCATCATCGTAATGTCCGAGGAGCAGGATCCCGTCCCCTTCGCTGGTCTTGCCCTGCTCGGTGATCGACCAGGCGCCCGTCGCGGTATCCCCCTCGACGCAAACCAGACCGTCGGTCGCACGATGGACGATGACGGGGAAGCGGGTCATGAGCCCCTCCCACAGCGCGACCACCGCAGCGCGGCCCTGCGGCGCCTGCCCGAGCACGTTCCACTGGCCATCGTCTGCCCAGGTTGCCCCCCACGTGGCGGCATCCCGTCGCGCGACGGCCTGCGCGTAGGTGGCAACCAGCGCGCGGATCCGGGCCTCGTCCTCGAGTGCTCGTTGGTCCATGCGTCACTCCGGAGCTGGTTCGTCGACCGGCGGCAAGCCCGTCCTCTGGCGGAAGGTGCGGTGCATGTTGATGAGAGAGGGTTCGTTGCGCCCGAACGTGGTGTACTTCTTGAGACCCGTCGCGAAGTTCTTCTGGACCGCGGCACTCACGCGGTAGTCCTCCCGGTCCACGACGTCGAAGATGAAGCGGAAGTGCTCGCGAGCCTGCGCCCAGGCCTCCTCGGTCGACGGACGACGCCGGGTGTAGGCCCGATAGCGCGTGAGGTGTTCGCCGACGCGCTCCCCCGGGTAGATCTGGAAGAATTCGATTTCCCCCGGCGAGACGAGCAGCGAGATGTTGGGGAAGAGGTAGTAGACGAAGTTGAAGTGGGCGTGCGGATCACCCCACTCGCCCTCCGGACGGTCGGCCAGCTCGAGGAGGCTCTTCAGCGGAAATCCGAGCCGATGATGCTCGCCGTCGCGACCGTAGCGGTCGTAGGTCATCGTATTGGTGAGCGCGAGCGGCGCGATCGTCTCGGGATGCAGGGGGCCGAAATGATAGCCTTCACAGAAGGTGTCGAGGGCGAGCTTCCAATTCGAGGCGAGACGCCACTCTCCCGCCTCGATGAACTGCGACTCCTCGAGATGCCAGCCGCCGAGTTCGACCCCGAGTTCGCCGAGATGGTCGTCGATCTCGAAGTCCGCATCGGGAACCGGAG
>JAPOLW010000751.1 GCA_029976905.1 bacterium
GGGAGCCGCCGTCCTCGCCGCCGATCTCGCCGGAGACGGCGTCGCCGCAACCGCCGATGCCATCCGAGGTGCCGGTGGACGCGTCGAGACCGCGGTGGCTGACGTCGGCGACGAAGCGACGGTCGCGGGACTGGTCGACCGATGCGTCGGTGAACTGGGTGGACTCGACGTGGTCTTCGCCAACGCCGGCGTGCCCGGGGCACCGGTGCCGCTCTTCGATCTGTCGGCGGCCGATTGGGAGAACGTGCTGCGCGTCAACCTCATCGGCCCCTTTCTCGCCATCAAATACGCCTCCGCCGTGATGCGGGAGGCCGGTGGAGGTTCGATCCTCTGCACCGCCTCGGTCGCCGGGCTGCGCTCCGGCGCAGGGCCGACGCCGTACTCGGCGAGCAAGGCCGGTGTGGTGAGTCTCGTTCAGACCAGCGCGAACCAACTCGCCGGAACCGGTGTGCGGGTCAATGCGATCTGTCCCGGGCTCATCGAGACCGGCATGACGGCACCGATCTTCGAAATGGCGCGGGCCGCCGGAAAAACCCAAAAAATCGGCCAGTTGAACCCCCTCAAGCGCTACGGGGCGCCCGTCGAGATCGCAAATGTCGCGGTCTTCCTCGCCAGCGACGAGGCGAGCTACGTCAACGGGCAGGCGGTTGCCGTGGACGGCGGCCTGTCGAGCAGCTTGCCGGTCGTGCCCGGAAGCCTGTTCTGAGAGCCGTACGGCACGTCGACGAGCCGTTGACCGATTCCGACGGTTGACCACGCGAAGCCGGTGTAGGATGTCAAGAGAGCGTTTCAGGCACCCCTACCGCGGAGGCCACGGTCGTTGCTCGCCCATGGAAGAATTCGTCGAAAAACCATTAATTTTCAAGGTTTTTCTCCGCCGCGCCCGGTTCGCGGCGGCGCTGGCGTGCGCGGGGATGCTCTGGAACGGCCCGGCGGCGGCCGCCGTGTCGTCGAGCGAATTGCGCTGCATCGACGAAATCAACACGGGCGCTGCGAAGGTCTCGCTGATCCAGAACAAGGCGATCCAGGGCTGCGTCCGCTTCTATGGCCGCGGGATCCTGCCCCAGCCTCTGGACGCGTGCTTCGAGGAAGGTCTTCCGCCCAAGGTCACCCTGAACATCGACAAGACTCTCGAGCGTGTCGCCCGGGTGTGCACCGAGGGCCCCCCCTCGGTGGGTCCGCTCACCACCCAGGATCACCCGGCCATTGCCGTCGAAACCTCCTTCGACCTTCTCGCCGACGTCTTCGGTCCGGACCCCGCCAACGGCGGCTTCGCGACCAACAATACCGTGGGCCGGTGCCAGTCCACCCTCCTGAAGGACCTGCACAAATGCCAGGACACGCGCCTCAAGGAATTTCGCAAATGCGCGCGCGACGGGCTCCGCTCTGGTGAGATCACCGACGGAGCGGACATGGAAGCGCTCTGCCTGCAAAGCCCGGAACAGACCGAACCACGAAACAAGATCGCCGCGACATGCGTCACCAAGCTGGCGAGCCACGCGACCAGGGTCTGCGAACGCCGGCGGGTGGCACTGGACACCGCGTTCCCGGGCTGCGCCGCCGTCGAATCGAACGACCTGGTCGACTGCTTCGAGGCCGCCCAGCGCTGCCGTCTTTGCACCTGGGCCGTCCGGACCAATGCCCTCCCCGCCGATTGCGACCTCTACGACGACGGCGAAACCAACGAGAGCTGCCCGACCCCGAACATCTGCAGCAACGGACGGATCCTCGACGACGAAGCCTGCGACGACGGCAACCGGACCATCGGGGATGGCTGCGACAATACCTGCGCAATCGAGTTCGGCTTCGCCTGTGCGGGCGAGCCCAGTTCGTGTGCGGAGATCTGTGGCGACGGATGGATCGTCGGAAGCGAGACCTGCGACGACG
>JAPOLW010000752.1 GCA_029976905.1 bacterium
ACCGTCGAAACGCTTGAGGAACGACCCGAGATCGCTCTGGGGTACCTCGACGAGGAGCCGACCCATCGACTCGGCGAACCACCAGGTCGCCGCGTCGACCCCCTCGGGCATGTAGGGCTGGACCATCTCGGCACTGCCCGCTTCGGGGCATACGGCGTTCACGCGAATGCCGTAGCGACCCAATTCGAGCGCCGCGACCCGGGTAAGGCCCCGCACCGCCCACTTGGTCGAGCAGTAGGCCGCAATTCCCGTCTGGGCACGCAAGCCATCGACCGAGGAGACGTTCACGATCGAGCCCCGGCCCTTGTCCTTCATGATCGGGGCAACGCTGCGGATCCCGAGGAAGGGGCCGATCTGGTTCACGCGGACCAGGCGCTCGAAATCCTCGACGCCGGTGTCCTCGATGGCCGCCATGTGGAGGAGGGCTGCGTTGTTGACCAGAACGTCGACCGTCTCGAACATCCGGCAGGTCGCATCGATCACGCGCACCCAACTCTCCTCCGATCCGACATCGAGATGCAGACCGAGGGCGTCGCCGCCGATGTCGGCGGCAACGCCCTCGACCGCCGACGTGCGGATGTCCCCGAGCACGACGCGGGCTCCCTCGCGCGCGAAGGCGCGCGCCGTCGCCTCGCCGGTGCCGCGCCCCGCGCCCGTGACGATCGCAACCTTGCCATCCAATCGACCCATCGTACCCCCTGTCCTCGTCTCAGCGCGCCAGGCGCAACAGGCCTTCCTGGGTACACGACGCCAGCACCGTCCCGTCGCGAGAGAAGAAGGTGCCGCGCGCAAATCCGCGCGTACCATGGGAAACGACGCATTCCTGCGTGAACAGAAGCCAATCGGCGACGTCGATCCGACGGTGAAACCACATCGCGTGATCGATGGAGGCCGAGAGAAAACCCTGCATGACCGCAATCTTGTGAGCCTTGATGATCGTCCCTCCCAGGGAGAGGTCGGACGCATAGGCCAGCACGGCCTGGTGAAGCGCGGGGTCGTCGGGCATCTCTCCGTCGGCTCGCAACCAGCTGCGGAACGTCGGCGAGCCACGTCCCTCCTCGAAGAAGCACATCCCGCCGACAGTGCGTAACTCGACCGGTGGCTGGAAGAGCATGTCGCCTTCGGGAGGAGCGAACCCGAGCCGCTCGACACCGCTGCGCATCTCTTCCTCGTAGGGAATGCCTTCGGGCTCCATCGAGCCGGGCGGCGGTTCCATCTGGTACTCGAGGCCTTCGGCTTCGAGCTGGAAGGACACCGACATATTGAGAATTGCCTCTCCTTCCTGTCGGGCCACCACCCGACGCGTCGTGAAACTCCGACCATCCCGGATGCGGTCGACTTCGAAGACCGTCGGGCGCCTGGGGTTCCCGGGCCGCAGGAAATAGGCGTGCAAGGAGTGCGCCGGGCGCCCGTCTACCGTGCGCTGGGCCGCGACCAGCCCCTGTCCCAGAACATGGCCACCGAAGACCCGGGGCCGCGACGACGGTGGATTCTCTCCCCGGAAGAGATCACGATCGAGTCGCTCGAGATCGAGGTAGTCGAGGAGCTTCTCGAGATTGCCCATCTCTCAGAGAACCTCGGCATCGCGGAGTGCTCCAATCTGCTCCCAGCTGTACCCCAGCTCCTCGAGCAGCACCTGCTCGGTATGCTGACCGAATTCCGGCGCCGTCTTTTCGATCGCGGGCGGCGTGCGAGAGAATCCGATCGGCACGTTGAGCATTTCGAGCGAGCCCAGGCTCGGGTGCTCGACCGACGCGATGTAGCCGTTGGCCCGCATCTGGGGATCGTCTGGAAGGTCGCTGACCGCGTTGACCGGACTCCAGATGAAGTCGCCCCCCTCGTCGAGGATCGTCATCCACTCGTGGCGGGGT
>JAPOLW010000753.1 GCA_029976905.1 bacterium
CCCGCCGACCGCGGCCGCGCGTGGTCGCAATCGTCGGTCCGACGGCCGCCGGCAAGACCGACCTCGCGGCCGAACTCGCCGTGGCCTTCGCTGGCGAGGTCGTCTCGGTCGACTCGCGACAAGTGTACCGTCGGCTCGACATCGGGACGGCGAAGCCGTCGGCACGCCTGCGGGCGGAGATCCCGCATCACCTGATCGACGTCGTCGAACCCGACGAATCCTTCGATGCAGCCCGTTTCGGAGAGCTCGCCCGGCGAGCCGTGGCCGACATACACGCACGGGGACGATCGGTGCTCCTCTGCGGAGGGAGCGGTCTCTATTTGCGTGCTCTCACCGAGGGGCTTTGCCCTCTGCCGCCCGCGAGTCCGGCCGTCCGGGAGGATCTCGAGAGAGCGCGCGCAGAGCACGGGCTCGAGGCGCTGTATCGGGAACTGGAGGCGGTGGATCCGGCCGCCGCCGGGCGCATCGCCGCGCGCGATGCCGTCCGCATCATGCGAGCCCTCGAGGTGGCGCGCGTGACCGGGAGGCCCCTGTCGGACTGGCAGCGGGACCATGGATTTTCCGACCGCCCCTACGACCTCCTGATTTTCGTTTTGTCGCCGGACGCCGACGAATTGGATCGGCGCATCGCTGTGCGGACGGATGACATGTGGGAAGAGGGGCTCGTCGAAGAGACGCAGCAGGTCCTCGACGCGGGTTTCGATGGAACCCTCGCGCCGCTGCAGGCGATCGGCTACCGCGAGGCACAGAGTGTCCTGCGCGGGGAGATCGACGCTGCGGAGGCAATCGCGCGGATTCGTCTTCAGACCCGTCGTTACGCCAAGCGCCAGCGAACCTGGTTCCGTCGTCTCGAAGGCGCGCACTGGCTGCGCGGCAGCGGAGAATTCCCGGCCATCCGTTCCAGCGTCGGGCGCTTTCTCGAGTCGGGAGCCTGAACTTGGTCGACCTCGAACCTCTGTGCTACTTCCGGTCCGGGGAGTTCGGCGCGGAGCATCGACGAGCGTGAGTACGAAGAAGAAGTCCCGTACCGCAGCGGCCCGGCCGCCGCGGCGCGCGTCTCTCGACCGATTGCGCGCCCGCATCGATCAGATCGATGCGGAGGTTCTCGAACGGCTCGGGGAGCGCTACCGGGTCGTCCGTGAGGTCCAGAAGGCCAAGCGGCGCGAGGGGGGCGTCGTCTACCAGCCGGAGCGGGAGCGCCACCAACTCCAACGGCTCCATCGACTCAACGAGCAGGCCGGCACACAGGTCCGGCCGGAGGCGCTCGACGCGATCTTCCGTGAGATTCTCTCGGCGTCGCGTGCCCTGCAATCGACCGTCTCGGTGGCCTTTCTCGGCCCAACCGGGACCTTCTCCGAGCGCGCGGCGATCGAGCAGTTCGGTTCGGCGGCGGAATTGCGGGCGGCCGCTTCGATCCCGGAGGTCTTCCAGGCGGTCGAGCGTGGCCAGGCGACCTACGGTGTGGTTCCGATCGAGAACTCGACCGAAGGCATGGTAGGGGCCACCCTCGACGCCTTCGTGCAGACCCCATTGCAGATCGTGGCCGAGCGCCAGTTGCTCATCCGCCACGCGCTCTTGTCGAAATCCGCCGGTCTCGGTCGGATCCGACGGGTGGTTTCGCATCCCCAGTCGTTGGGCCAATGCCGGGAATGGCTCGCGCGCCATCTGCCCGGGGTGCCTACCCGCGAGGTGGCGAGCAATGCGGAGGCCGCGGCCGCGGCGGCGAAGACTCCCACGATCGGCGCGATTGCCGGTCGCGAGGCGGCGCGCCTCTATGGGTTGCGGGTTCTCGCCAACGGCATCCAGGACGTTGCGCACAACGTGACCCGATTCGTCGTGATCGCGCCGGAGTCGGCGGCGCCGCCGACG
>JAPOLW010000754.1 GCA_029976905.1 bacterium
GTCTCGCCCGGGCCGAGCACTCCTCCATCGGGATCCACGACCTTCACCTCGACGTCCGGCAGGGGTCGACCAATCGAACTCAACCGTCGGAGCACGACCTCGTCCGCCGACGCATCACCGGTCAGGCGGTGATCCTCGGGGCCCAGCACGGTCAGCGTCGACGTGGTCTCCGTCTGCCCAAACGCATTCACGAAGCCAACCGACGCGGGGAACGCCTCGAGGGCGCGCCGGATCACCGGCAACGGCATCGGCGCACCGCCGTACGAGAGATTGGTCAAGCTCGAGAGATCGAACGACGAAAAGTCTGGATGGTCGAGGATCTTCTTCATCATCGTCGGAACGACGAAAGCGTGCGTGATGCGCTCCCGCTGCACCGCCTCGAGCCAGGCGCCCGGATCGAATTGGGGCAGAAGTACGAGCTTACGGCCGGTCCAGACCGACGTCATGATATTGGTCGCGCCGGCGATGTGGTAGAGCGGCACGCAGTTGAGCGCAGCGCCGCGGGGCTCCCCGTCGGCCATCTCCACGGTCCCCACGACGTAGGCCGTGAAGTCTCCGAAGGTGAGAAGCACGCCCTTGGGCAGAGAGGTCGTGCCGCTCGTGTACATCAGGATCGACGTGTCGCTCTCCTCGACCTCGGCGTCCTCGAATTCGCCTGAGCCCGCCGCGATCAGGTCCTCGAAGAGTTCGGCATCCCCCCCACCGGCGCCCAACGCAATGCGCTTCATTCCTGCCGGCAGCCGTGCCGCGAGCCGTTCGAGCGGTTCCCGATAGCGTTCCTCGAAAATGAGGACCTTCGGTTCCGCCTTGTCGATCATGTGCTCGAGTTCGTGAAGCTTCGCGCGGTAGTTCAAGGGCACGAAGGTCGCACCGGCCATGGCGGCGGCGTAGTAGCTCTCGACGTATTGATGGGAATTGGTCGCCAGAACGGCGACGCGGTCCCCACGTCCGACGCCGCGCGCCGAAAAGGCACTGGCCAGCCGACGCACCCGCGCAAGGAGCTCCATGTACGTCGTCCGGTGGTCGCCGAAGACCAGGATCTCCTGCTCGCCAAACATCGCAGCTGGGAGCGAAAGAAAATTCGCGGTGTTCATCGCAGACCCGTCGATAGCCTTCCCGCCAGGCGTTTCTCAAGCGTCAACCCTTCGGCCAGGCGGAGCTTCCGTCCACGCCGCAGGGCCTCGACGGCGGCCTGCATCGTACCCGGCTCCAGTCGGGCCAATCGACGCGCCCACTGACGGGTGCGAGTGGCCAGCGTCCGTGGAGCGACGGCGGCCGTAGCCAGCCCGCGACGCGCGGCCTCCGTCCCATCGATCCACTGACCGGCAAGAAGGTGCGCGGCCGCGTGGCCCTCGCCGACCGCCCGGGGCAGAGTCTGCGTCCCCCCGACACCAGGGATCGCTCCAAGTCCGGTCTCGGGAAGCCCGAGCCGCGCATCCCGCGCGCACAGGAGAAGATCGCACAGCATGGCCATCTCCAGACCACCGCCGGCGGCGAGTCCATGGACCGAAGCAATCGTCACCTGCGGCAGACTCGCCAGGCGGTTCCATACGTCGCGCATCTGTCGGACGGCCCGGGCCGCCACGGGGGACGGCGCGGTGCCGAACTCCTGCAGATCGCCACCACTCGAAAACGCCCGGCCCGCCCCCCGCAGAACCACCACCCGGATCGACCGATCCTCCGCCGCAAGCCCCAGGCCCTCGAAGAGGTCGTCGCGCATCGCCCGGTCGTAGGCATTGAGGACGTGCGGACGATGCAGGGTGAGGTTTAGGATCGCCGGTTCGGCCTCCTCTCGCTCGCAAAGAACCGCCGCCGCCCGTCCCCTGCTCATGGATCGGCCCCGCCAACCGGTCGGCCTCCGATGA
>JAPOLW010000755.1 GCA_029976905.1 bacterium
GGTCTGGGGCCACCACTTTATCGATGAGTTTCCGGCCCGCCCTCACCCCGCCCCGGTGGCCGTACTCATTGGCCCGAACCTGGACCCCGCACACCATCAGGCCGCTCTGCGGTCGCTGTGCTTCGCCCAGACGGTGGGCGGCGGGTGGACGCGCCGGTCGAGAACCTCGACATCGTGCCGACGGTCCTCGACTATCTGGGTCTCGCATCTCCGGAACTCGACGGCCAGAGTCTGCGTCCGTGGATCGAGGGAAGGGCGGCGGCCGCTCAGCCGGTCTTCAGTGCGCAGACCCTTCTGCGAAGCGTCGATGACGGTCGCTGGAAACTCATCCTCGACGTCGAGACCGGGGCGGTGCGTCTGCACGATTTGCGCGCCGATCCCCTCGAGAGAAACGACGTCTCCGAGAACCACCCCGAAATTCTTCTCCGTTTGCGTGCCGCTCTGGACCAATGGATGGCCGAGCGCGAGGAGGCGTCGGGAACCCCCCGGACGATCGAAGGAAGTCGTGCGGTGGAAAAACGTCTCGAAGCTCTGGGATATCTGCAGTAGTGCGCGCAGAAAGCCCCTGAATCTCCGGTGCGTCGTCGCGCTTGCACTTTTGGCAGCAAATATGTCATTTTATCGGGATGGGTATCCAACACAAGTCGAGGATCCTTCAGGTCTCTTGCTTCCTCCTGCTTCTTCGAGGCGCGGCGGCGGCGCAGCCGGCCGATACGCCGGGCCAACTCGAAGCGGCGCAGGAAGAGGCCGGCGTCGTCGCGGCGGACGCCGTGCCGCGTCAGGTCGAGGAAATCGTCGTCTCGGCGCGAAAGCGGGCCGAGATGCTCGAAGATACGCCGCTTGCGGTGACGGCGCTGGGCACCGAAACCCTGCGCGACAACGACATCACGCGCCTCGACGAGATCCGTACCTTGGTGCCGAACCTCAACTTCCAGCAGACGCCGGTCGCCCTCGACACGGCGGCCCAGTTCCGTATCCGCGGCATCGGAACGACCCGGATCGCGGCCGCCTTCGACCCGGGCGTCGGCGTCTACGTCGATGGCGTCTACCTGCCACGCTCGGTCTCCGCGGTCATGAGCGTCATCGATCTTCAGCAGATCGAAGTCCTGCGTGGACCGCAGGGGACGCTCTTCGGAAAGAACTCCATCGGCGGAGCGATCAGTCTGACCACGGTCAAGCCGCACGAGGATGTCGAGGGATTCGCCCAGGTCCGCGCGGGTAATTTCGGTCTCATCGAAAGCCGCGCCATGGTCAACGTACCCCTTCTCGACAATCTCTACTCGCGCTTCTCGATCTCGAGCCGGAACTTCGATGGCTATACCTACAACACCCTGCGCGACGAATGGACGGCGGATCGGGAGTCGATCGCCGTTCTCGGATCGCTGCGGTGGCTGCCTCTCGACTCGCTGACAGTGGACGTGAGTGGGCTATGGAGTCGCGACCGGACCCACGGCATGGGCCAGAGTTGCTACTTCGTGCAGTCCGGCCCGCTTGCTCCTCCCGGTGACGCCTGGCCGGAGGCCTGCACCGCCTCGGGACCCTTCGAATACGAGTCGAACCTGATGCAGCTTTCCGACCAGAAATCGTACCAGATCTGGGGCGTGGCCGATTGGCAGGCCGGGGATGCGTGGATCTTCGAGGACGTCTCGCTGAAGTCGACGACGAGCTATCGTGACGGCGCGAATCGATATCGGACCGACGTCGATGGAACGGCCCTGCCGCTCATCAAGATTGCCGGCATCGAAGGAGGCCCGACCGACCGGGGGCCAGGCTCGGGCTGGTCGGCCATGCAGGAGTTGCAGCTGAGCGCGTCGGCCTGGGACGGGCGCGTCTCGCTGG
>JAPOLW010000756.1 GCA_029976905.1 bacterium
CAGGACGCCGCCACCGCAGCACTGGTCTCGCGCGCACCGAAGATGCAGCGCGGCCGGCCCAGATCGAAGGTGGCCCAGGCGGGCGCACCGTCCCATCCGATCGCTCTCGTGGAAGGAGGTTCACAGACCTCGTCCGGACGCGCCGCGAGGGTTGCTCCCCACGCATCCTGGTGGAGATCGACGATCGTATAGAGGCCATGCCGCGCGAGCAGGGCGATCGCATCTCCGATCTCCGCGAGATAGGCGTCGTCGTAGACGCCGGCCTCGGGCTCGACGCGCGACCAGGAAAGAAGAAGGCGTACCGCACTCCATCCGATTTCGGCCATCCGCTGCGCATCGGCTTCGGTCAGCGGGAACACCGTCGGAAACTCGTTCCCACTCCAGTACTCGACGTAGGCGTTGACGTTGACCCCACGCAGAAGGACCTCACGGCCGGCGGCATCCCGGATCCGACCACCGCCGACCGGATCGGGCTCGGCGTGCAACGACGGGAGCGCGATCCCTCCACCAGCGACGGGCGTGTCCGAACACGCTCCCATCGAGGCCGAAGACGCAAGGAGCAAAAGGAGAAGGCGCACGTACATGGCCACATATGCCCCCACACGGCGCCGAACCCGTCAAGGAAGCGCGTGCCCCACACGGCGCCGAACCCGTCGAGGAAGCGCGTGCCCCACACGACGCCGAACCCGTCGAGGGAGCCGCTCTCCGGGCGCCGACTTTTGCCGGCCGCGTCCGGGTCGTAGACTGCAAGGCCATGCCGTACCCAAAACACCCTTGCACTTTGCTCTTCGCCGCCGTGGTCCTGCTGTTTCCGACCGGATCTGCGCAGTCCACCGACACCGCCTGCCCGACGCCGGTGGTCCAGACGAAAAGCGGCCCGGTCTGCGGGCAGAGGGCGCGCGGCGGTCCACCGCTCGAGTCAGGGCGCGACGTACACGCCTACCTCGGCATCCCCTTCGCCGCGCCACCGACCGGGCCGCGCCGGTGGACCCCACCGGCTCCCCCCGCGGCATGGCGTGGGGTCCGCTCTGCCTCCGCCTTTGGCCCCTCGTGCCCGCAACCGCTCCCGGACGGAGTTGCGGTCGCAACCAGCGAGGACTGCCTCTCCCTCAACGTCTGGACGACCGATCCCGAAGGCTCCCGGCCCGTCCTGGTCTTCCTGTACGGAGGCTCCTTCGTCTCGGGGAGCAGCGCCGTGCCCACCTATGACGGCACGAACCTCGCCGCCACCGGACCCTCGGTCGTGGTCACGGTGAACTACCGTTTGGGAGCCCTTGGCTTCCTGGCCGGCCCGGAACCCTTTTCCGGCAACTACGGTATCCTCGATCAACAAGCGGCCCTGCGTTGGGTCCACGAAAACATCGCCGCTTTCGGTGGCGACCCCGCGCGTGTGACGCTCTTCGGTGAAAGCGCCGGCGCCATGTCGGTCGGCATCCACCTGAACGATCCGACCAGCAGCGCGCTCTTCCGCGCGGCCATCCTCGAGAGCAATCCCTACGGGATTTCGTACAAGACCCGGGAGCAGGCTGGCGGCTACGCCCGGGCACTGATCGAACACCTCGATTGCGCGGAGGCAGCCGACGTCACCGCCTGCCTTCGGGACCGCCCCGTGGACGCCATCCTGGAAGCGCAGCAGAAGGTGCCCATGCTCGAATCCCTGCTGCTCGGCCTCGCCTCGTTCGTTCCCTGGGGACCGGTCGTGGGCGCGCCGCCGGTCCGGGTCCAACCCAACGAGGTCCCGATCGGCAAACCCGCGATCATCGGCACGAACCGAAACGAGGGCGCGCTCTTCGTCGCCCTCCAGGAACGTGCGATCGGGCAGATCGGCGAAGTGCGCTA
>JAPOLW010000757.1 GCA_029976905.1 bacterium
CGGCTTCGGGGAGGCGGTCGGTGCCGGTGTCACGCGCGGCGTCGGCGTCGGGCGCGGCGTCGCGGTCGCCGGCGCCGGGAGGACGACGTCGGGAGGTTCGTCGGGCGCGTCGTCGATGAGGTCCGCAATCGACGCCTCCTGCCGGTTGGATTCGACATCCAGACGGGGCGCGGGCGCGGGCTCGCGCTCGGGCGGCGGCGGAGCCGCCGGATCGACCCGGGGCGCGCCCGCGCCAAGCGCGGGCAGTTGCGCATCGACGCCAGCCGGCAAGGCGCCGACCAGACCGGCGGCGTAGGTCTCCGGCGCCGCCGGTCGAAGGTCGACCCCCCCCACGACCAGCAGGACGATCAATGCGACGTGCACGGCCACCGAGGCCACCAGGGCTCGATAGAAGCCGCGATCGAGACTCCGATCGGTCAGGATCGGCGACCGTTTCCCAGCCGGGTCGCCCCCCATGACGCGCCCGCTCAGCCCGCTCCGGACGGCAACTGCGTCACCATCCCCACGTTGCGGATGCCCGCCTTGCGGATCGCGGCCATGACCGACACGACCTCTCCGTAGGGAAGGCTTTCGTCCGCTCGCACGTAGACCGACTCGTCGGCACGCTCGGCCGCGACGGCTCCGAGTCGTGACACGAGATCGGCGCGGGTCAGCTTCTCGTCGTTCAGGTAGAGATCACCGGCGCGCGTGAGCGAGACGACCAACGGGACGTCGTTGCCTTCGAGCGGCCCCAATTCGGCGCGGGGAAGGTCGACGGGGACTCCCTGCTGCAGGATCGGCGCCGTCACCATGAAGATGACGAGAAGGACCAACATCACGTCGACCAACGGCGTGACGTTGATCTGGTTCATCGCGCCGCCGGAGCCGGGTCGATCGAAGGCCATCGTTCTACCGCTTCGGCTGCCCGTACCGCCTCATTTGAGGAAGTGGCGTTCGGCGATGTTCAGGAACTCCGACGAGAAATTCTCCATGTCGGTGTGCAGCACCTGCACTTCGCGGTTGAAGTGGTTGAAGCCGACGACGGCGGGAATGGCCGCCGCGAGCCCTACGGCGGTCGCAACCAGGGCCTCGGAGATGCCCGGCGCCACGGCCTGGATGCTCGACGTCTGCGCCGTCGAGAGCCCGCGGAAGGCGTTCATGATGCCCCACACCGTTCCAAACAGACCGATGAACGGGGCCGTCGACGCCGTGGTCGCGAGAAAGGTGAGCGTCTTCTCCAGACGCGTCACCTCCTGATTGGTCGCCCGGCGCATGGCGCGTTCCACATTCGCCGCGCCGCCGAGTTCGATCTCACTCTCGCTGTCCGCCGCCCGGCGTCCACGGGTGAGGCGTCGCAGCTCCTGGTAGCCGGCCCGAAACACGTGCGCGACCGGGCTGTACTCGTAGTCCAGACTCGCCGTGTGGATCTCACCGAGGCTCTTGGACTCCCAGAAGACCTCGACGAACTTCTCCGACTGCCGACGCGCCCGGCGAAGCTGGCGAAGTTTGTAGAAGGTGATCCCCCAACTCGCCGCGGAGCCCGCGATCAGGACCCACAGGACGGCCATCACGACCGGTCCGGTCCCGCTGAAGAGGTGCTCCATCACCTCCCGGAAATCCCCCAACCCAACATCACCACCACCCACCGTCAGCGTACGAACCGCGAGCGCGCTGGTCAAACAAAGGAGGGCTTTTGGTCGCTAGCGATCGACCGACCCCCGATCGATCCGACCGGCCGCCCGCACGCGCCGCGGCCCGCCCCGGGCCCCTGGCGGCGCGGGGTACACCCGGGCTCCCCCCCCCGGGGGCGCTCCTTGCCGGGGAGGACCTGGACCCGCTCGCCCGCCGACCGATCCGC
>JAPOLW010000758.1 GCA_029976905.1 bacterium
GGCGCGATGGAACGCCTCACGCCCGAGAGCATCGCCCGCCCGGAGGAGGCTCCGCCGGACGACTTCCGCCCGGACCAGGCTCTTCGCCTTGCGGCCGGGATCGTACAGACACGCGTGGGGAAGGTCGCTGCCGCATCGATGCATTTCAAGTGTTGTGGTGCCGCTGGTGGGAGAGAGGACCGCGCCCGGATTGCGGAGGCGCGCCGGGTGCAGGAGATGCTCGCCGCGTCCCTTGCCTCGGGAGAACCGGTCCTGCGGGTCTTCGGCGGTGATCTCAACCTCGTCGGCTCGCGGCTGCCTCTCGACATCCTGCGCACGGGCCTGGCGAGCGGAGGCGGAGACCTGCGCGTGGCGCAGACGGCCGTGGCGGGAGATCGTGCCTGGTATACGTGGCGTCGCGCGGGCTCGCGGTTTGCTCCGGGACGGCTCGACTTTCTTCTCTTCGGCGGCGCCCGGTCGGTCGCGGCCTTCGCGGTCGACACGGCGCGGCTGCCGCCGTCGACCCTCGATGCCCTCGGCCTCGAGCCGGGAGATTCGGCGGCAAGCGATCATCTCGCTCTGGTCCTCGATCTCGAGCCGTCGACCGCGCCGTTTGCTAGGACGCCGCCATGATTTCGGACGTGTGCACCTGGATCTACGAGTACGCGAGCAGTTGGCTTCCGTCGTGGCCGACGTTCGAACCGGTCGTCGACGCCGGGTCGGCGCCGGCGCGGGTGTCGCCGACGTCGTCCGCTTCCGAATCCGTGGATGTCGCCGGGAGGGATCCGCGGGCGACGGCGTCCCCCCTGGGTGTCGTGGCGGGCTTCGCGGACGAGCTCGCCGGGGGTGAGCCCCAGGTGGGAGAGGGGACGACGGACGCCCTCGCGCGTGCCCGAGATGCCCTCGCGGCGCTCGACCGGGGTCCGGGCGCGGCGCCCGCCCGTCCGTTGCGCGACGCTCGCTTTCGCTCGCCGCTGGCGGGCGCGGCACCGGCCGCGACGGTCGTGGATCGTCTGGTTCTCGGCCTCAACGAGATCGACGGAACGGGACTCGTCGCGGACGAGCGGGAGGCACTGCTGGAGGCGGCTTCGGGCCTGCTCGCGCGGCTGCAGCAGTAGTCCGGGAAGCCGCGCGCCGGGTGTGCGGGGCTCCTTTGCGACCTTCGTCTCCGATCTGCACGAAGTGGTTCCCGGCCGCGGACGAGCCGAGTATACTAAAAGCCCGATGTCCTCTGCTGGTACCGCCTCCCTGGACCGACCCGACCTCGCCGGCGAGGTCGACCTCGACCGTCTGGAGGCCTTCATCTCCGCCGAGATGAGCCACGGACGCTTCGTGGAGCGTCTCGAAGCGGCGCGCTTTTCGCCGGCCGACATCCTCGACATCGAGCTTTCCTACAACTTCGCCAAATTCGGACATCGCGACCAGTTCCGCGAGAGCGGCGAACCCTACTTCATGCACCCGCGCGCCGTCGCCGTTCAACTGATCGAAGCGCGCATTGCACTTTTCGAGATCGGCCGCGCCGTCGAAGCGCGGGCCGGGGTCACCAAGGAAGGGGTCATCCTGGCGCTTCACCATGACACCGTGGAAGACACCAAGCTTTTCGGTGGAGAAGGTCTGCGAGGGACGTTCGCGAGCGAGATCAGCGCGTTTCGCCTCCTGTGGACCTACGGTGTCGACGTCATGAGTGGCATCGAGGCCCTGACCAAGGTCGAAGCCGGCGACCATGGCATCACACGGGAGGAAGCGAAACTCGCGTCGGTCGAAAAGGTGATCGGCTCGGACCCCATGACGAGGCGGGTGAAGCAGAGCGATCGCCTGCACAATCTCCGGACGCTCGCGGCAACCCCGCCGGCCAAGC
>JAPOLW010000759.1 GCA_029976905.1 bacterium
GGCTGCCCACCACCTCCAGCTCGCCACCATTCCATGCGCTCACGCCCGCGGCGGCCGCCTCGACGCCGGCACCGTCGACGCACTTGCGCCAGCCGCCCACGGCGCCCTCCCCAGCTCCGGTGGACTTGGCGGCGCCGCCGACGACGAGCGACAAGATCTCGCTCATCTTTTCGGTCAAGAACGAGCCGGGGATGCTGTACCGGAGTCTGAAGCCATTGGCCGGCCATGGCCTCGACCTTCTCAAAATCGAATCCCGGCCGATGCGCGGACGGGTCTGGGACTACGTTTTCTTCGTCGACTTTGCCGGCGAGTTCTCCAACCCCAAAGTGCGTCGCGCAATGAATGCGATGAAACGCAACTGCACCTGGTTCAAGGTGCTGGGTTCCTACCCGGCGGCGGCGGTGAAGTGAGCGTCGACGGCTCGGGGCGCGATCCCGCCGCGAACGTTGCGGCCTATCTGCGCGAATTGATGCCCTACGTTCCGGGCAAACCGACCTCCGCGATCGAGCGGGAGTACGGTTTGTCGCGGGTCGTGAAGCTCGCGTCGAACGAAAATCCGCTGGGTCCGTCGCCACGCGCCGTCGAAGCCATGCGCACCGTGATCGCCGACCTGCACCGCTATCCCGACGGCGATGCCGCCGACCTGCGCGCAGCGCTGGCCGCGCACCACGCAGTGACGCCCGACCGCATCCTCCTTGGAAACGGCTCCAACGAGATCCTCACCCTGATCGGACGCGTGCTCCTCCGGCCGGGCGATGAGGCGGTCATGTCGGAGGGGGCCTTCATCGTCTACCTGCTGGCCACCCAGGCCAGCGGTGCGCGCCGGGTGGCCGTTCCGGCAGTGGAATTCGGACACGATCTCGAGGCCATGGCGTCGGCGATCGGCCCCGCGACCCGGGTCGTCTTCCTTGCCAATCCGAACAATCCCACCGGGACCATCTTCCGCCGTTCCTCCTGGGAGCGCTTTCTTTCCCGCGTTCCCGAGGATGTGGTCGTCGTCTGTGACAACGCCTACGCCGAATACGTCCTCGATCCCGAGTATCCCGACGCCTTCGAGGACCTCGCTCGTCACCCCCAATTGGTGGTGCTGCGCACCTTCTCCAAGATTCATGGGCTTGCCGGTCTGCGGGTGGGCTACGGGGTCGGGCCCGGTTGGCTCGTCGACCTGGTGGATCGGGTGCGCGACCCCTTCAACGTGAATCTGCTCGCGCAGGTGGGGGCCCTGGCGGCCCTCGGGGACGACGCGCACATCGAGGCGAGTCGGGAAGCAAACCGCCAGGGGCTTCGTTTCCTGGAGCGCGTCTGTCGGGCTCTGGGGCTGGGCTTCGTCCCCGGGCACGGCAACTTCCTTCTGGTGGACGTCGGAGATGCCGCCGAGGCGTACGAGAGCCTCCTGCGCGCTGGGGTCATCGTGCGTCCGGTTGCCGGATATGGTTTTCCGCGCCACCTGCGGGTGACCGTGGGGACGCCCGAAGAGAATACGACCTTCGCGCAGGCGCTCGCGGCGTTGCTCGGGCGCAGCGGCGCCTCGATTGCGAGCCTCGCGCAGCCGGCGCTGGCGGTGGGGACGGGGGAGTGACGCCGCCACGGAGGCTGGCGATCGTCGGTGTGGGATTGCTCGGCGGCTCGCTCGGGCTCGCCGCCCGTCGCCGCGGGCTTGCCGGGGAGGTGGTGGGGATCGGCCGGACGCAGAAGAACCTCGATGAGGCCCTCGCCCTGGGTTGCGTCGACCGGGCTTCGCAACGGGTCGAGGATCTGGCGGGAGCGGAGCTGGTGGTTCTCGCGACGCCCATCGGCCAGCTCGCGGCAGCGGCAGAGCG
>JAPOLW010000075.1 GCA_029976905.1 bacterium
GTGCGCTGTGAGCGGGGCAGGGCCCTTCGTTTCGATTTTGTGGCAAAAGAAGGCGGTGTCCCATCCTCCACCCGGTCGAGCTTCCGGGGCTCGCGCTCTACCGTGTCGGCCATGTCGAGTTCCGCCCAAACGCCATCGAGTGGGGGTTGCCCGACAGTGCACCGTCGCGGTCCGGTGGGGAGACGATTCTCGCGCCCGCGTGAGAGATCATTGAACCAGCGTCCGACCACCCATAGAATCCGCGTGTGTCGGATCCTTGTCCCTCTTGCGCAGACGTGCGGACCGTTCGCCGTTGGACCGTAACGGATCGCGTCTACCGGACGACGAGTGAATCCTTCGAGATGAGTCGATGCGACGCCTGTGGCGTATCCTATCTCGATCCACCACCCGCCCCGGGTGATCTAGCCCGGTATTATCCGAAGAGCTTCTGGCGTGGGGGTCGCGAAGACGGAGAAGACGATGCGCGTGGCCGGCTCACCGAGTGGTACCGCCAGCTCATCCTGCGGGATCACGCGCGCTTTGTCGGTGGAATCATCCAGGAGCAGCAAGCGGCCGGGACGTGGCGAGGTCTCCTCGACGTCGGATGCGGGGATGGCTCGACGCTGGCCTCGTTCCAGTGTGCGCCCTGCGTCGGCCTCGACAGCGCCGAGGATGCGGTCCACCACGCGCGAACCCGCGGACTATCGGCCGTGCGGGCAGTGCCGGATGCGATTCCCTTCCGGGATGGCTCGTTTTCGGTCGTGACGATGTTCCACTTTCTCGAACACGTGCGCCCGGCCGAGCCTCATCTCCGGGCGGCGCGGAATCTTCTCACGGACCGTGGCGAACTGGTCGTGCAGGTCCCCAACGCGGCCAGTCTGGGTGCCGCGGCATTTGGAAGGCGATGGCATGGGTTCGATCCCCCACGCCACCTGGTGAATTACAATCCGGGCGCCCTCCGCCGCACGATCGAAAAGGCGGGGTTCGAGATCGTCTCCGAAAACCACTTCTGCCTGCGCGACAACCCTGCAACGCTGGCGACCAGCCTGGCGCCGGGGCTCTACCCTCCGGCGCGCGTGGCGCGCGGTACGGCTGGCGAAGGAGTCGCTGCCCTCGTCGGGGATCTCTCGTATCTCGCCCTCACGGTGGTTGCGATTCCCTTCGCGTTGCTCGGGAGCGCCCTGGGGCGCGGGGAGTCGATCATGGTTCGCTGTCGACCGCGGCGCTAGTCGGTTTCGTCTCCCGCGCCGAGATCCTTGCGAACGATGGAGTTGCCGCCGCTCTGTCTCGCGATGCCCACCGATTTCTGGACGCGGCCGGTTCGGCGACTGGTCGAGCCGAGTCGCCGGACCGGCGTTCCGGTCGGTCGTGCGGTCGTGCGGGAATCGCCTGGAAGCTAGAGCCGGGGCTCTTTTCCTGGTAGCGGTGGGGCGCTGGTCGGGGGCTGCGCCCGGCCCGCGGGAACTTTGCGCACGACGCATCTCTTCGCGAAGCGGCGCCGGCATCGGTGCGCGGCGGGCGGCGCGGCGTCGAGGCGCGGGCGCGACGGAGGACAACCATTTCCATCGACGACATCGACCTCGTTTCGCTCACGGCCTATCGGGACGGGCCGCCTTTTGCGGCATTCGCGCGACTGCGCGCCGAGGACCCGGTGCATTGGCATCCCGAGGCCCGCGGACCGGGCTTCTGGGCCGTCACGCGTCATGCGGAGGTCGTCGAGGTCTCCCGGGATTCCGCCACGTTCTCCTCCGAGCGGGGCGGGACGATGCTGGCGACGCCGGAGCCGGTCGAGCTCATGGGGATCCAGCAGATGCTGCTCAACATGGATCCGCCCCGCCACACGCGGCTGCGGGCGCTCGTGAACAAGGGATTCACTCCGCGTCGCGTCGCCGAGCTCGGGCAGCGCGTCAGCGAACTCACCTCGCAAATCGTCGAGAGCGCGGCGGGTCGTGGCGCATTCGATTTCGTGACCAGCGTTGCCGGCGAGCTTCCCTCCTTCATGATCGCCCACCTGATGGGAATCCCCCTGGAGGATGGGCGCGAGCTCTACCGCCTGACCGAGCGCATGCATGCGAGCGACCCCGACGATCCGCTGAATCTCGATGTCCGGACCGCCATGGGGGAGATGATGAACTACTCTGCCCGTTTGCGAACGGAGAAGGAGAAGGATCCGGGTCGGGACCTTGCCAGCACGCTGCTCGCGGCCGAAATCGACGGCGAGCGGCTCACGGAGTTCGAATTCCACATGTTCTTTCTCCTCCTCATCAATGCGGGAGGCGATACGACCCGAAACCTGGTGGCCGGGGGGATGCAGGCTCTTTTCGAGCACCCCGAGCAATACGCACGCCTGCGGGCCGATCCGGGGCTGCTGGACGTCGCGATCGAAGAGATGCTGCGCTGGGTGACTCCGGTAATCCACTTCCGTCGGACGGCGACCCGGGACTGCGTGATCGCCGGGCAAGCGATCCGCGAGGGGGACAAGGTGGTGGTCTTCTACAGCTCGGCCAATCGGGATGAAGCGGTCTTTGCCGATCCGGATCGCTTCGACGTCGGCCGCACACCAAACGAGCACGTGGCCTTTGGTGGGGGCGGCACCCACTTTTGTCTTGGTGCGAATCTCGCTCGATTGGAGACGCGAACGCTCCTGTCGCGCATCCTGGACCGCATGCCGGGGCTACGGCTGGCTGGACCCGTCGAACGATTGTCGTCCAACTTCATCAACGGTCCCCGCCGGATGCCAGTCGAGATCGTCTGACGCGGACGTGGAGCCGGCCGGGCCGTGGGTGTCCGAACGCGGGCCTTCTAGACCAGAAAGAAGGCGAGGATACCCACCGCGGTGCCCACGTAGCCGCCCGTGCCGAGGGCGCCGGAGAGGAGTCGACGCTCGAGTTCCTTCTGGGGATCGCCTCCGCTCGACGTCCGCCAGGCGACCGGGATCTCGAAGAAGCTGACCTGGACGGCACGCGAGATGAAGACGGCCAGCAAGATGGCCCGGCTCGCCGTGTCCATGGGGACGAGGCCTACGCATAGGGCAACGAGCACCCACGGCATCAAAATGCCTCCCCAACTCATCCACAAGAATTGTCGGGCTCCGTTCTGGTCGAAGGGGAAGTTGAACATGAAGAAGTACCCGACGGGCTTCTCCAGCGCCTGCGTGGCCGATCCGGCGAGGCGGGCGCCAGCGTAGTGCCCCCATTCGTGAAGGATGCCGGTGACGATCGTCGCCGCCAAGACCGAGTTCGCAATCGCGACGGCGTGCGCGAGCCCCCAACCGCTCACGCTGGCCCAGGTGTCGGCCGCTCCCCAGAGGGTCAGGGTGGCGACGAAGGCGACGGAGTGGAGGAGCCCGACCTTCTTCAGGTTCGCGAGATCCTGCTTGCGGGCGGCTCCGGCAGCTACGGTCTCTTCTTCAGTCATGCGGATCTTCTAGCACGTCCAGCCGCAGCGTGGTGCCCCGGGGCCCGCCGGGCGAAATCGCCGGGATGCTCGCCTTCGGGCGGACGCTATCCCCGCCATCGGGCCGACTCCGCCGACCGGTGCGGCCCAGGGGGCGGGGTGCCCGGAGCGAGCGCGACTACCCGCTCCTGCTCGAACCGAGCGCGACGACATCCGAACCCGCTCGCCTGGAGGGCCGACAGAGATCCCGCGGCGCTTGCGTTCCTTCGCGTCAGGCCGGCGGGGAGGAAGAGGAGAGGCTCGGCTTTCCTCCGCGCGCTCGTTGATCCACGCGCTTGCGCGCCGCTTCCACCTCGCGGACGAGAGCGGCCTCGGTCAGGTCTCCCCTCCCCGTGACGGAGGGGCTGACCTCCTCTTGATGCTCGATCATCTGGGCGACCTTGCCCAGGAAACTTCCGAAGACCTTCGGATCGAGCTTGTCGTTGACCGTGAAATAGAAATACGCGCTGTTGAGATTGCTCATCCCGAAAAAGGAATCTCGCGAGCGCGGCACGCTGAAATCGAGAATGGTCTTGTCATCGACGACCAGCGGGCCGGATCCGGCGAATCGCTGCGCTCCCTCCTGGTCGAACATGAAGTAGGTGAGGAATTCGAAGGGGGCGTTTGCGCCCAGGCTTTCGAGGTCCGCGCGAATGGCCTCGTGCTGCCAGCGCTCTTGTAACTGTTCGAGGTCGGGCGGGCGTGGGACCATGCTGCCATTGACGATCCAGGAGAACTTTCCGGGATCGTGCCAGACGGAGACGTACGGAAAGACGTCGAGCGCCGTCCGAACCAGGTGGCGCATGTCCTCTTCGGGGGTCATCGCCACGTTGACCCACACGCTGAAGACACCGCCGGGCGCCAGGTGGTCGCGTGCGAGCTCGTAGAACTCGCGGGTGTAGAGATTCACGACGCCCCGCGTGTGGAGTTCGGGGGGGTCGAGCCGGATGATGTCGTACTTCTCCTTACTCGTCAGGAGATGGTTTCGACCGTCCGTAATGTGCAGGGAGACGCGTGGGTCATGGATCGACCGACGGTTGGTTTCCTCGAAGTGCTCCGCCGCCTCGATGACCCCGGGGCTCAGTTCCACGCAGTCGACGTGTTCGACCGAGGGGTGCTGCAGGACGGCGGAGAGGGAATTCCCGACGCCGAATGCGATCTGGAGTACGCGCTTGGGCTCGGGATGAAGAAGCAGAGGAAGATGTCCGTACATGCGGTCACCGATGACGGTCCCGGTTCCGGCCGTGCCGCGGCCATCGGAGAAGCGGATCATCCGCCGCCCGAGTTCGTCTTCGGTGACCATCACCGTGTCGGTGATTTCCTCCTTGTAGAAGAGGATCTTGTGGAATCGCTCGCGGAACTGGAGAGCGAAGAAGTCGGCCGGCAGAAGAACGAAGGCCAGTGCTGCCGTCACAGCGGCCGCGCCGACCAGCGAGAGGGCGCGTCGATCCCGCTGTCCCTGGAGGGCGAGCACCGCGGCGAGGGCCAGGTTGATTCCCACCAGCATCAGGAAGGACCCACGCATCCCGAGAGCGGGCAGGACGACGAAGCCGACGATGAGAGATCCCAGGATCGAACCGATCGTGTTGAGGAGATAGACGATGCCGATTCTGCGTCCCATGGTCTGCAGAGATTCGACGGCAACGCGGGTCACGAGTGGGAACATGGCACCGAGGAGCAGCGTGGTCACCAGAAGAGCCAGCCCCGCTTCGATGAAGATGGTCGTCACGGCCGAACCGAAGGACCGCACGGCGCCGAAGATCGGGATGAGCCTCTCGAAGTTGCCGTAGAGCACGAGCGCAGCCAGGACCGAGAGGGCAACCAGGAACTGCACGAAGCCGATCGCGAGCACCGGGCGCTCGAAACGGTCGGCAAAACGCGCGATCAGAGCGCTGCCCGCGCCGAGGCCGAGCAGGAACGTGGCCAGAATGGCGGTGTAGGCGTAGGTCGAGTTGTGGGTGTAGTGCTCGAGCGCCCGCGTCCATAGAATTTCGTAGCCCATGGCCGTGAAGCCGGAAACCGCGTAGGCGAAGGTGACGAGCGCGACCACGCCCATCGGTATGTGCTTCGCGCCCGGGACTTCGGGCTCGGCAGCGGGGGCGGAGGGAGCGACCCGATGGGACCGGCCCACGACCAGCGCCAGGACTCCGACGATCAGATTGATCGACGCTGCCGTCGCGCTGGTGCCGAACATGCCGAGTTCGGGGATGAGCACGAATCCTGCCAGGAGGCATCCGGTGACTGCTCCCAGGGTGTTGGCCGCGTACAGCGCACCCGCTCCCAATCCAACCGAGTCTTCCTCCCCGATCACGGCGCGGCTGAGAAGCGGCAGGGTGATCCCCATCAGGGTCGTGGGAAGGAGCAGAACCACGAAGGCAAGGAGGAAGCGGGAGGTCGTGAAGAGAACTCCCTGGCCACCGAAGGCGTCGTGGATCGCGATGAAGGCCGGGGGGAGGGCCTCGGCCAGAATGAAGGGGGTTGCGATGCCCGACAGACCGATGCCGATTTCGATCAATCCGAAGCCCGACATCGGGCGCCGAATCCGGTCGGCGATGCGCGTGCTGATTGCCGAGCCGATCGCCAGGCCGGCCATGAACGCGCACAGGACCGTGGTCAGGGCGTAGACCGTGACCGACAGGGTGAGGCTCAACTGGCGGATCCAGACGATCTCGTAGGAGAGCGCGGCTGCTCCGGAAAAGAAGAAGAAGACGAGCAGCAGAATCGAGTGCTGGGGCATGCGCTATCGCACTCCAGAGGACTTGCGGGAAACCGCCGAGCAGGCGGCAGGGACTATGAAGGTGGTGCGCATGGATCGAAAACGATCTCGGTAGTCTATCCCAGCGGGGGTTTTTGCGCCAGACAAAGGAGGCGAATGCCGGCGGGCAACTCCCGGGAGGCATCGAGTCGAACGAGCTTCTCGACGTTGCCGGGTCAGCGCTCCTTCCCGAGAAGCGGCCCTTGCAGCAGTTCGGTCGAGATGGCGTCGGCCGCGATCGCATGCCCCTCGCTGGTCGGGTGCCAGAGGTCGACGAAGAGATCCTTTCGCCCGCGTTCCGAAGCACGGAAGGCGGGCGTCAGGTCGATGACCGTCCAGCCTTCCTCGCGTCCGATCGCTTCGAGCGTGCTCGCAGCAGCAGCCGTTCCCGCTTCCGGGTCGATCTCCATGGCGCTCGGGAACACGAGGACTCCGAACTCCGATCCAACTGCGGCGGCATTTTGGGCGATGTCGTCGTAGCGTGCTCGGAGCCAATCCCACTCGGTTGCGAAGCGGGCATCGGCACGAACCTCGAAGGCGTCGAGCACCTCCTCGCGGTTCGCGGGTTCGCGGCCGGGGCCGAGCAGGCCTCCCAGGAGCGTGCGGCAGAGGCTGGAGCGGTCGCAGAGCGCGGCGATTCGGGAAACCTCCCAGGGCTTCGAGGCGGCCCGGGCGGCATTGGGAAAGGCGCTCGGGGGTAGGGTTCCCAGGCGCTGCAACGTCGAGGCCCCGAAATGATGCCGTGGGTCATTGAGATCGTTGACGCAGAACTGGACCAGTGTCAGGTCGGGTTCGTATTTCTGTACGACGCCGCGAAAGAGTTCGGCTTCGTTGTACGGATTGAAACCGCTGACCCCGAAATTGAGGACTTCGACCCGATTCCTTGGCCCCGGAAGGTTTTCGTGGTGCGCGAGTCGCTCTTCGAGTCGCGCCACGAAGCCGTCCTCGACGGGTACGCCGAACCCGAAGGTGACCGAATCACCGAGGATCGCAATCCGG
The DNA here is from genome assembly GCA_029976905.1 of bacterium. GTDB lineage: Bacteria > Desulfobacterota > Binatia > UBA12015 > UBA12015 > VGTG01. The sequence continues at coordinate 7,169 of JAPOLW010000075.1, forward strand.
AACACGTCTGGCGATTTCGTTGCCCGGCGATCCCGGTCGCGAAAACCGTGTTTGCCGATGCGGTAGTCCACGTCGCCGGTGGGCGCGCGCGCCGAGGCGCCGGGAACGAGGTCGTAGAGCCAAGGGAGATCTGGCCGCGGACGGTGGAGGCGGCGAAAAGAGGACTGTGGCTCGAGTTGCGCCGCGATCCACTCTCCGGTCAGAAGCACGGCGACGGTGATCGCGACGGCCAGCGCGACGCTCTTCCCTCTCGCCACAGAAGTGCGGATACCACCGTCCGGATCGGGACGCACCCGCGCCCGTCATCGGCGCACCCGATCCAGGATCGCCCGTTCCGTCTCCTCCGTCCGGGCGGCGCGCGTCGGTGACGGTCCGCTTCTCGACGTCTCCCGGTGCCGCGTTCGCGTTTGCCAGGATCACTTCGACGTTCGGGCCGGGTCGACGGGAGGAGACTTTTGGTCTCCGGCCTGCTCGTCGGCGCGATTGGGTCCGGGAGTCGTCTCCGCGGGGAGGACGGTGAGCCAATCGAGGTCGCAACCGGGGCTTGCGATGAGGTCGAGGCGGGAATAGGGCCCGATCTGGATCCGGCGAAGCCGCCCGACCACCGGATGGTTTCTCTTCTGGAGGCGCCCCAGGCCCGCCCGGTTCTGGCTCCAGACGAGACCGAACTTCCGCGTGGCGCCGTGTTCGCGCAGGATTTCGTTTCCAAGATCGGCGAGCCTGCTCAAGACCTCGCCGCCGCGTGCGTCCGGGCGGACCCAGTAGTCACGTTGGTAGGCCGTGTCGGGGCTGAAATGGAGCGAGCAGGGGAGGTCGCGGAACTCGACCGATCCAAAGCAGATCTGGCCCATCGCGGCGAGGTGGCCCGCGGCATCGAAGGCGCCGATCACGGTGGAGGTCTGGAGAGCCTCGACAAGCTCTTCGCGGCTACGATCGGGGCGAGCGGCCTGGCACGATTCGAGGTCGGAGGGGCCGAGTGTACGGTAGGTCGTCCTGTCCCCGGGGCGCCGGGGCGTCTTTACCCGAAAGCCGGCCTCGGAGACGAAGAAATCGCGATAGAGACCGAGCGCGTAGAGGGCGCGCATGGCGCTGGAGCGCGGTCCCTCCCGCACGAGCAGAGTCGCTGCGCGTCGCAGCCGCCGGGGGGAGAGACCGTCGAGGCGTCGATTGGGATCTGGTGCGGCCGCCGTTCCGCGTCGTCGGCCGGGTGCCGTCTCTTCCTCGGGTGTCCCCGGCCCCGCGCCGCGCGGGTCGTGCAGGTCGGCGCTCGTCCCCCCCGGGGAGGCCGACGCGCTGCTCGTGGCACCCCCGTCGATGACCGTGCGCGCGCTCACGTGGCGTCCGGAATCCACGTCCCATGGAATCCATGGGGGACCCGCTGGGGGAGTTCGACTTCGGCAAGGGGGCCGTCTCCGACGCGGCCCGCGTCGAGGACCACGAAGCGACTTGCCTTGCGCGCGCGATCGTAGAGGTAGGTGAGCAGCCATCCTTCCCCCTCGCCCGGGCCTGCGGGAACGAAGAAGGCTTCCCCCACCTGGCGATGGCGACCGGGGTTCCATTCGGAGATGGTCTGGCCACGTTCGAGGTCCATGTGGAGGATGCCGGCCGGGTCCAGCGTCTGTGGATGTTCGCGGAACGTGGTGAACCAGCCGTGGCGGTTCTGGCGCCCGGTGAAGCGTTTGTCGTGCATCGGAAAGTCGAGCGCACGGGCGTGGATCGTCTCTTCGCGGAAGCCGAGCGAGGAACCCGCCGTATCGATGCGCCAGCGGCGCACGTCCTGCTGGCTCTGGTGCAGCGGGCGGCCGTCGAGGAAACGATCGAGGCGACAGACATCGAGGACGATCTCGTCACCCGCACGGAAGGCATTGACTTCGTGAAAGACGAAACAAGGTTCGATCTCCACCCAGCGCACCTGATCCCCCGTGCCTCCGAGCGGCAGAACCCCGATGCGTGCGGGAGCGCTCTCCTGCCAGGCGTAGGGGAAGCCGCGCGCGGCCATGGCCTCGGGCGCGAAGTGGACCGGCAGATCCCAAAAGACGACGTCTCGCTCCGTGATGGCGAACGAGTGGATCATGGAGCTGGCGGGCAGCGGAATCTCACTGCTGTGCATGATCTCACCCGCTGCATTCGCGACGTGGTAGGTGAGGTAGGGCCGTGTGAAGAAATACCCAAAGAAGTGCAGGTCGCCGGTTGCCGGATCGATTTTCGGGTGGGCGGTGAACGAGGTGTTGAGCTTGCCGTCGAAATCGTGGACCCCGATCGTGCGGAGGTCGTGGGGGTCGATCTCGTACGGTGCGCCCACTTCGCCCGAAGTGAGAAGGCGCCCCCCGTGTCGAACCACGCTCACGTTGCTCTGGTTGGTCCCGCCCAGGGGAGGGCCTGACTCGCTGTAGTCGATGCCGTTTGCGTACATCGAAGTGCGGATGAAGCGGTTGCGGTACCAGGTGGCGCGGCCGTCCTCGAGGCGGATGCCGTGGAGCATGCCGTCGCCGAGGAACCAGTGGGAAGAGATTCCGGACTGCGCGTTCGAGCCGTTGCGGACGTAGAGGCCGCGGAGTTCGCGTGGCAGCTCGCCGACGACCGGCAGGTCGAAATGTTCGCTCTCCGTGGAGATCGGCTCGAAGTTGTTCTGGAGCCACCAGGGGCGGCCCGGGTCCACTTGGAGAGGAGGACCGGAGCCGGCTGCCGGTGCGGGACCATCTCCACAGCCAGAGAGCCACGGCGCGACGATCAGACCTCCGGCGAGCGCGCCCAGCGAGCGGAGCAACTGCCGTCTGTGGATGGCGATTGTTTTCGATTCCGCCGTCTTCATTGTGCCCCCGAGGCCTCCGACGGAGATTTCCCCGCCCGGGTGGACGCGCCCGGCGAGCTTCCTTTCGGAAAAGCAGGACATGGGTCGGTCCCCGGGTCTCGACGCTCTGCCGGGGCGGGTCGAACCCCCAACCCCCGGAAACGGGCCAGGAACCGACGGCGTGCGCGGGCGGACACCCTCGTCTGATAGCCCAAAGGGCGGAGGCGTTCGAGGAGGGCGAGCACCTTGCCCGGCTACGGGGCGGTGGTCGGGATCTCCCCATCGGACAGGGCGACGATCGGGGCGAGGTCGCGCCGTTTCGGATGCGGCCGGGCGCTTAGGAGACGACGTGCACGCGAGCGACGAAGGGTTGGTTTTCCGGCTCGGAGAAGAGGGCTCCCTCCTGCTGCTCGGTGCGTATTTGGAGTTCGTAGACGCCTGGAGCCTCTGGGGCCGTGAGGAGCGGGCGAACGCGGACGCTCGCTCCCGGCCGGACGTCCCATGGCAGGAGGAGGTGGGCGGGCTCCGTGGCGGGACACTCCCGGTCCAGGCACCGCCAGCGGACGCGCAGGCCAACGCGGTGGTCCGGGCCCGCCCACTGCGAGAACAAGACGGGCCAGGTTGCGGCGCCGGTGTTCGTCACGGTCAATTCCGGGCGCAGTTGGCCGCCGGGTTGCACCGAGGAGGGCACCGTTCCGACGATTCTCGACGTTGCGGCGGACTCCGGGATTGGAGTCAGGGGGGTTCCCAACGCGGTTTCCCCAGCGGTGAAACCGTCGGCAATACGGTCGAAAAAGAGAGGATCTTGGGGTTGGCGATCGACGCGCAACAGATCGAAACCGTCGCGGGAGAGGACGACCTCGGTGTCTGGAAGAGCGAGCAACTGGTCGCGGGCCGATCTCTTCTGCCAGTCGTTCTGCGGGCGGAGGAGAATCCAGCGCAGATGTGTCATGTCCACGAGCAATTGGAAGGATTGGTCCTCGGGAAGCCGACGAACGACCTTTTCGATGGCGACGCGGTGGGGCGGGGTGTGCCCGGTGAATCCCCCCACCAGCGGCAGATGATGTCGCGTCGCCCCCACCATGGACCCCGCATCGACGAAGGCGGCGGGATTGCGAACCGAAAACGGGCTCGCGATCGGTAGTTCCAGCAACGGCCCGCCGCCCTCCTGACGAGCGATCTCTCCCAATTCTTCGTAGATGGGCCGGACCTGTTCTGGCATCACCCGAAGCTCGAGTCCCGCCACGGCCCCGCCCCGCCCCAGGAGCGTCAGCGCGATCAAAGTGGTCGCGAGGACGGTGCCCCAACGCGGTCCTGCGCGGCGGGCAAGCATTTGGACTCCGGCGGCCGCCATCAGGGAGAGGCCAAAACCCAGGATCACCACGAGGCGAGGAGGGAAGCGAAA
>JAPOLW010000760.1 GCA_029976905.1 bacterium
GGTCCCAAGAAATCCGACTCCGACTTTCCGGATCTCGGCGCCGCCGCCAAGGCGCCCGCCACCTCGATCGCGTCAAACGCCAACGATGCTCAGGAGGGCGGGTACTTTGGCAGCGGCTTCGACGCGCCGAACGAGTACGGTTACTTCGAATCCGCCATCACCGTCGCCGAGCAGAAGCGCGCCGCCGAGGTCATCGCCCACGAACTCGCCCACATGTGGTTCGGCAACCTGGTCACCATGAAATGGTGGGACGATCTCTGGCTCAACGAGGCATTCGCCACCTGGATGGCCTTCAAGATCGTCGACGACTGGCGGCCGGAGTGGCGGATGTGGAACAACTTCGAGCCACATCGGGCCGCGGCCCTCAGCATGGATGCGCTGGCCAATACGCACCCCATCTACGCCGACGTCCAGAACGCCGCGCAGGCGACCGAGAACTTCGACGCCATCACCTACGAGAAGGGTGCGTCGGTGGTGCGCATGCTCGAGAGCTATCTCGGCGAGAACCGATTCCGTAAGGGCGTACGCGACTACATCCAGAGCCATCGTGAATCCAACGCGGTCGCGGCCGATTTGTGGAAGGCGCTCGAGAAGGCCTCGGGACAACCCGTGGAGAAGATTGCCCGCGCCTGGATCAAACAACCGGGCTTTCCGCTCGTGAGCTTTTCGCGCGACGAAGAGCACGCGGAATCGGCACTGGAAGTACGCCAGGAGCGCTTCACCGCCAGTCCAATCACCCGGACGCCTGGCGGCGCCGGTAGTTGGCCCCTTCCCCTGGTCGTCAAGGTGCCCCGGGCGACCCGGGGAGCCAAGGCCGAACGCGGACTCGTGCAGAAGGCGCGCGATCGGGTGGAGCTCAAGGGTGATCGCGCCCCCGCCTGGTACTACGGCAACGCGGGCGAAGGCGGCTTCTTCCGGCCACTCCACGACGACGCCTGCCTCGCCGAATTGACCGCGAATTTCCAGACGCACCTGGAGCCTGTCGAACGGATGGGCCTCGCGGGCCATCAGTGGGCGATCGTCCGCGCTGGGCGGGCACCGCTTTCGAGTTTCCTGAGCCTCGTGGCCGCCTGTGCCAACGAGACCGAGTACGAGGTCCTCGACACACTCGCCGGTCCCCTGTCCTTTCTCGACGACCAGATCGTCGACGCTACGGGGCCCGAGGGAAGAGCGCGCTTCCACGCCTGGCTCGAAAACGTCTTCGGCCCGGCCCGCGCCGCGCTCGGCTGGGATGCCGATCCCGAGGAAGCGCAGGCTCTCACGCTGCAGCGCGCATCGCTCTTCCGCCTTGTGGGCGTCCTTGCCGAAAACAAGGAAATCGCCGAGGAAGCGTCCACCCGCCTCGACGCCTACCTCGACGACCCGACGACGCTCGATGCCAACCTCGCCGATTCCTTCGTCGGCATCGTGGCTCGCGAAGGAGACTACGAAAGATTCACCCGGATGCGCGCTGCCGTCGAATTGGCCCGCACCCCTCAGGAGCGGCGTCGCCTCCAACTCGCGCTTGCCGACTTCCGGCAGACCCGCGCAATGGAGCAGGCCCTGGGGATCTCCCTGACGCCCGAGATTCCGACGCAAGACGTCGGCTTCCTGCTCATTCGTTCGCTCTCCAATCGGGTCGCGCGTCCGCTGGCCTGGAGCTTCATCCAGAAGAACTGGGAAGAGATGACGCGCCGGCTCCCACCGATGATGGCCTCCCGTCTGATCGAGGCGACCGCCCTCCTCCAGACGCGAGACTACCGCAAGGAAGTGGCGACGTTCTTCAAGTCACACCCGGTCGACACCGCCGCCCGTGCCTTGCGGCTCGCCCTGGAAC
>JAPOLW010000761.1 GCA_029976905.1 bacterium
CGCGCTCAAAGAAGATTACGGATATTGCCGCAGCCCTGGGTATGCATGCAGCACGAAAGCCGACGGCGCGTTCGATGGTCAGTGCAACAGATGGGGATATTTGCATTCCCTGTCTGAGCGCGTGCAGGCAGAAGAAAGCCAAGGAGGCAAACGGTATAGCACGTGCTGCGCGAACGGTCGCGCAGCGCAAGCTTGTTCTTTGTCAATTGCTGAAGCGCGCCAGATCGTCGGCGTAGGCGCGATAGGTGTGCGGAGAAACCCCCACCTCCCCTCGCAGGTGGTTGAGATGCCGATCGATGAGCCGATCGAGTTCCACGCCTTCACCCGGCCGCGCCGCTCTGGTCCACGTCCACGATGGGAAGCAACACCGCCTTGATCTCCTCGGTGCGGCGGGATTTCGAACCATCTGCCTCCGTCACGTAGAAGACGTCCAGCACCTGGTCGACGGCCGTCGAGATCTTGGCGAGGTGAATCTTGAGATCCAACTCGAAGAGCGAGCGCGTGATGTCGTGCAAAAGCCCGAGGCGATCGCGTCCGAAGACCTCGATGATGGTATACTCGTCGGAGGTCGAGTCATCGACTCCTACACCCGCCGCAGTGAGTCGAGGCCGGGCCTTCTTGTCGAGAATTCCCGGCTTCCCTACGCGCTTCAAGGTCTCGGACAGCGACTCGCTCCCGTCGAGAACGCGTTCCAGGAGACCGCGGACCCGCTCCCACTTTTCCTCGTCGAGGACTATTTCCCGTCCCTCGAGATGGGAGATCCGAAACGAGTCCAGGGCAATTCCATCGCGGGAGGTCGAAATCCGGGCCCCGACGATGTTCAGGCCACTGGCGGCGAGAACGCCGGTGATGGTGGAAAACAAACCGGGACGATCCCGCGTCGCCACCGTAAAGCCCGTAAACTCGCGATCTTCGTAGTGCGTGACCCGCACCGCCGGCTCTTCTCCGCTTCGGGCGCGCTCGAGCAAAATCGCATCCCGCCCGATGAGATGCTCGGGCGTCCGAAGAAAGTACGTCTCGGGCATCGAGGCGCAGAACGCTTCCATCCGCTCGGCCGCCGCATCGCCCTCCTCTTCCGCAACCGCGGCGCGCACCCGTGCCTGAATCCGCCGGACACGATCCCCCCGGCCCTCGGGCTCGAAACCCCGCTCGAAGACCTCGTTCACGCGAAGGTAGGCCTCGCCGAGCAACATATCCTTCCAGTTGTTCCAGACCTTCGGGCCGGTCGCTCGCATGTCCGCATAGGTCATGACGTACAAGCGTCGCAGCGACTCCGGGCTTCCCACCAACCGGGCAATCTCGCGAACCAGTTTGTCGTCATGGATGTCCCGACGCTGTGCGGCATGCGACAGCACGAGGTGATGCCGGACGAGAATCTCCAACTCATCTGCATCGTCCTCGTTCAGGCCCAATCGCTCTCCGATGTCTCGCGCCAGGCGGGCACCCTTTTCGGAATGCCCCCCACCCAACCCTTTGCCGATGTCGTGCAAGAGCATCGCGAGAAAGAGGAGGTCCACGCGCTCGACCTTGCGCATCGCGTCGGTGAGGAGGGGCAGCGACTCTGACCGCTCCCCCTTCCGTAAGCGCTCCAACTCTCGAATGCCCATCAACGAGTGCTCGTCGACGGTATAGATGTGAAAATAGTCCCGCAGAACGAGGCAGAGGAGATGCTGCCATTCGGGAATCACCTGGCCGAGAATGCGCAGCTCGTGTAGCTGAAGGAGAGCCTCGTAAACGCGGTAGGAATTTCGCAGGATGCCGAGGAAAACGGCGATCAATTCCGGATCTCGCCGCTCTTCTT
>JAPOLW010000762.1 GCA_029976905.1 bacterium
GGGTGCGGCAGGCGATTACACGGGCGATTGCCGATCAGGCGCGCACGATCCGCATCCCGGTCCACATGATCGAGACGATCAACAAGGTCCTGCGGACCTCGCGCTACCTCGTCCAGCAGCTCGGCCGCGAGCCTACTCCGGACGAAATCGCGACGCAGATGGAGATGCCGGCGGACAAGGTCCGCAAGGTTCTCAAGATCGTCAAAGAACCTGTCTCCCTCGAGACTCCGATCGGAGACGACGAGGAAAGTGCCCTCGGGGATTTCGTCGAAGACCGGCAAAGCGTCTCTCCGGCGGACGCCGCGATGGCAATCAGCCTCGAGGAGCAGACCCGAAAAGTTCTTGCGACCCTGACGCCGCGCGAGGAGCAGATCCTGCGCATGCGCTTTGGGATCGGAGAGCGTTCCGACTTCACCCTGGAGGAGGTCGGACAACGTTTTGCGGTCACACGCGAGCGGATCCGACAGATCGAGGCCAAGGCACTACGCAAACTTCGCAATCCCGCTCGTGCCCGAACACTTGAAACTTTTGCCGGATAGGGCTTTCGTAGAGAATAGCGAAACGTAGTGATCTCCCAGGACGCCGACCCGACGGGTCGGTCGTGGATGTTGTGTGGTGGTGGCAGGAGGTGTCCCATGGAGAGCAGTCTGGAGAAGGAGCTGAGGGAGTGGCGTGAGAACCGAGGCCGCGCGATGGATGCGCTGGCCGCCTCTCGCGATCAACTCTTCGCAACGACCCCAAGCCCGTCCTTTGGAAAGGGTGGGCGGCGCGTCCGCGTGAACGGACAAGAGGTTCTGGTCGTCAGCAAGGCCCGACGACCGCTTCCTTCCTGAGTCCACCGGCGCGAGCCCGCGCCAGACTCTTGAACATTTTCGGAGCCGGCTCCCGGCTTCCTCCTCTCGAGCGGGATCGGGCGGTTTCGTCCCGACCGCCTCACTCGAGAAGCGTCGGCGAAAGGCCCCCGCCGGGCCAGAGGCTCGCCCCTCGACGGCCACCCTGTCGTTCGAGGCGGGCTGCGTGCTGACGCCGCGGCCCGAGCGCGAAACATTTCATTGCGGCCACTAGAAGACGTGCTACTTCTAATCTATCAGCGCCGCATGATTAGAGCGGCTCACGTATTAGAATCCTCCAGAAAATCTCGCAGTTTTTGTCATGCATATCGAGACGCTCAAGGTCTTCTGCGACCTCGTAGACACAGGCAGCTTTTCCGTCGCTGCCGCGCAGAATTTCGTCACTCAGTCTGCCGTAAGTCAGCAGATTCGCACCCTGGAGACCCGCTACGGCCGCAAACTCGTCGAGCGGGCCAAACGGCGGGTCCGCCCCACCCCGGCGGGCGAAATCTTCTACGAGATCAGCAAGGACATCGTTTCCCGCTACAACGACCTCGAAGGTCGACTGCAGGCCTTCGCCAACATCGTCGCGGGCACGGTCCGGGTCGCCACCGTCCATTCGGTTGGGCTCTACGAGTTTTCCGAGGAGCTCAAGCGCTACGTGAAGGCCTACCCGAACGTCAACATTCGCCTGGAGTACAAGAAGTCCAACCAGATCTACGAGGACGTGCTCGCAGGCACCCTCGACGTGGGCGTCATCGCCTACCCAACCAAGCGGCCGCAGATCAAACTCATCCCCTTCCGCGAGGACCGGCTCGTTCTGATCTGCAACCCTTCCCACCCGCTCGCGAAACAACGATCCGTATCCGTCCGGAAGCTGGACGGGGAGAACTTCGTCGGCTTCGAGAAGGACATTCCGACCCACAAGGCGATCGAGCGGGCCCTCCAGAAGCAC
>JAPOLW010000763.1 GCA_029976905.1 bacterium
CGTCGCAGGCGCTGCCAACGGGGCTTTTCGGGACGAGGTCGCATCGCAGGCGGACGTTAACGCTCCGGGTCCCGAGGGTCTACCCAGCGGCCTTCCCGTTGCCGCGGGTCCCGAGGGTCTGCCCAGCGGCCTTCCCGTTGCTCCGGGGCGAGACCCGTTCCTGGGACAGTTCTCGGCGACGGCGCCTCCCGTGGCCGCAGCCGCGATTCGCCGTGCCGCCGAAATGCGACTGGGGGAAGACGACAGCAGGAATGCCAGGTCATGCTCCCTGTCGAGGACCTCGGAAGCCCGTCCCGGGGGCGCCGGGCCCGTCGCCGAAGGCGAATCGTCGCCCGTGTCGTGATCGGGGCCCGTGTCGTGATCGGGGCTCGAGCTTTCCCCCGGGGAACCGATCGAAGGTGTCTTGACCAGATCGCGGCCGGGAGCATAGGGAAAACTAGGGCGGTCCAGGCATGCGAAACTACCCGATGCGTTTGAGCGGCGCATTTGCAGCGCTTCTGATGGCGATGGAGATCGTTTCCATGGCGAGCCCCGCCGAGGCCGGGTGCGGTACGCCGGAGGCGGGGCGGACCCTGGCACGCGACCTCGCCCGGCGGATGAAGTGCGAGGTCCTGCGTGCGCGCGGCGCCCCCCTCGACTGCTCGGCGGCGGCGGCGGCCTGCGCGGCAGATCTCGACGACCTCGCGTCGATGCTCGAAGGCGCCTCAGACGACCGGGCGTGCCTTCGTGAACTCTACCGGCAGCCCCGGCGGTACGCGCGGCGGCGATATCGGGAACTGACGAACGGTCTTCGTGGGGCGACGCAGGCGGTGCCCTTCGTCGCGAAGATCAACCGGAAATGCGCGGGAAAGACGCTGAATCTCGCTGGAGCCTGTGCGTCGGCCCCGGATGTGGCCGCGGCGGCGTTCTGCCTGCGGGCGTCGGTCGAGGGCCTCGTTCAAAAAGCGGGTGGTTGGCAGGTGCGGCCGAACATCGTGCTGGTCCTGACCGACGACCAGAGATGGGACTCGCTTTGGGCGATGCCCCTTTTGCAGGAGCACATCGGCCGCCGGGGAATCGACTTCACCAATAGCTTCACGAGCACATCGCTGTGCTGTCCCGACCGTGCGAGCATCTTCACGGGGCTTTACGCCCACAACCACGGAGTGACCAGCAACGCCGGCGCGCACGACTTCGATCACGAAGGCGACACCATCCAGAGACAATTGCAGGAGAACGCCGGCTACAAGACGGCATTGCTCGGCAAGTACATGGTCGCTACCGGCGCGGCGCTGGGCGCAAACGCCCCTCCCGGTTGGGACCAATGGCATGTCTTCCTGGACGATGGAGGCCTCGGAGCCCCTTTTGGCCTCTATTACAACTATCGATTGACGACCAACGGCAACGTCCAACGCTACGCGCCGCTGGACCAGGCCGGAGTTCCAATCAAACGTCACCAGTATTCGACCGATCTGCTGCGCGACCGAGCCCTGGCGCTGATCGATGCCTGGCGGTCCGGGCCCTTCTTCCTCGAATACGCTCCCTTCGCGCCGCACACGGTAGCCTATCCGGCCGATCGGCATCTCGGTGTCTTCTCGTGGCTCGAACCGGCCCGGCCCCCGAACCACATGGAGGGTGCCCTGACCCTGGCCGACAAGCCGGACTGGGTTCAGCAGTTCAAGGGCCTGATGCAACTCGCGGGCACACTTCCCGAGGCGGCCGATGCGCGCCGGATCCGCATGCACGAGACATTGCCCGCCGTCGACGAGGCGATCGCTGCTCTCTCGGAGCGGCTCGAAGG
>JAPOLW010000764.1 GCA_029976905.1 bacterium
GTCAGACTGCGGACCGGTATCGAGGAATTCGGGGGACTGCCGCTGATTTCGCTGCGGGCGACGCCCCTCATGGGCTGGAACCGGGTGGCCAAGCGTACGCTCGATTTCTGTCTGGCCGCCGTGGCCCTGATGGTTTTTGCGCCCCTGCTGCTCCTGATCGCCCTGGCCGTGAAGATTTCCACGCCGGGCCCGATCCTCTTCTCGCAAGAGAGAATGGGGTTGGATGGTCGCGTCTTCCGGGTCTGGAAATTCCGCACGATGGCTCCGGATGCGGAGGCCACCAGTGGGCCGGTCTGGGCCACCCCGGGCGATCCGCGACGGACGCGACTGGGCCGCTTCCTGCGTCGCTTTTCCCTCGACGAACTGCCGCAACTGGTCAACGTGCTTCGCGGCGACATGAGTCTCGTGGGGCCACGCCCGGAGCGTCCGGTCTTCATCCAGGAGTTCCGGTCCCGGGTGCCCAAGTACATGCTTCGCCACATGGTGCAGGCGGGCATGACGGGGTGGGCGCAGGTCAACGGATGGCGGGGAAATACCTCGATCGAACAGCGGATCGAGCACGATCTGTACTACATCGAAAACTGGTCATGGCGCCTGGATCTGAAGATCCTGGTGCTGACCTTCGTACGCGGCTTCGCCGACAAAAACGCCTACTGACGCGGAGCCGATCCGCTCACGGCGGCCGCGACAGACCCGTGTCGAGCGGGAACCCGCGGGCTTTGCTCCGCGGAGCGTGGGAGTCGGGAGATTCCCGGGAGAGTCGTGAATGAGGATCTGTGTAGTAGGAACGGGATATGTCGGATTGGTGGCGGGCACCTGCTTCGCCGAATGCGGCAACGACGTGGTCTGTGTCGACGTGCTTCCGGAGAAGGTCGAGGCTCTCCGGCGCTGTGAGATTCCCATCTACGAGCCCGGACTCGAGGAACTCGTCCGACGCAATAGCGAGGAGCAGAGGCTCTCGTTCACGACCGACCTGAAATCCGCCGTCGAGGATTCGGAGATCTGCATCATCGCGGTCGGGACCCCCATGGATCACTCCGGCGCGGCGGATCTTGCCGCGGTCATGGCGGTCGCCAAGGCGATGGCCGAAGCGGCCAATGGCGACAAGGTCGTCGTCATCAAGAGCACCGTTCCCGTGGGAACTGCCGACCGCGTACGGCGGGTGCTCGAAGAGAACACCGGCTACCGCATGGAGGTCGTCTCCAACCCCGAGTTCATGAAGGAGGGGGCGGCGATCGACGATTTCATGAAGCCGGACCGGGTCGTCATCGGCGGTCGAAGTGAAGAGGCCCTCGACAAGCTGCGTGAGCTCTATGCGCCGCTGGTCCGTACGGACAATCCGATCCTGTCGATGGACAACCGCTCCGCGGAGATGACCAAATACGCGGCCAACGCCCTGCTGGCGACCCGCATCTCGTTCGTGAACGAGGTGGCGAACCTCTGCGAGAAGGTGGGTGCCGATGTCGGAATGGTACGTCGTGGTATCGGACACGACCGTCGCATTGGCCACCACTTCCTCTTTCCGGGAGTCGGTTACGGCGGCAGCTGTTTTCCGAAGGACGTGCAGGCGGTGATCAGTACGGCCCAGGACTACCAGCTCGACTTCACGCTGCTCCGTGCGGTGGAAGACGTGAACGATCGACAGAAGCGGCTCCTGGTCGGCAAGTTGCTGGAGCACTTCGACGGCGACATCAACGGAAAGCGCTTCGCGATCTGGGGGCTCGCCTTCAAGCCCCGCACCGACGACGTGCGGGACGCGCCGTCGATCGAC
>JAPOLW010000765.1 GCA_029976905.1 bacterium
GACCGACGCGCACCGCCTCCGCTAGGTCGATCGCCTCCTCGTAGAGGGCGCGGCCGATGATGACGCCGCCGAGATTCGCGCCCTCGTCGAAGGCCGCACGGGCCGCACGCACATCCTCGATCGTCGCGACGCCACCCGAGACGATCACGGGAACGCCGTGCCCGGCGGCGAAGGCGACCGTCGCCTCGAGGTTGGCGCCCTGGCCGGTGCCGTCGCGGCGGATGTCGGTGAAGACGATGGCGGCGGCTCCAGCGGTATCGGCGTGCCGCGCCACCGCCAGGGGGCTGGTCTCGGCCTCGTCCATCCATCCGGCCGTCGCCACCTTGCCGTCTCGCTGATCGATGCCCACCGCGATGTGGCCCGGGTGGCGGACACAGGCCTGCTCGACCAGGCCCGGATCGCGCACCGCCGCCGTTCCCAGGATGGCCCGATCGGCGCCCGCGTCGAGCACGCTCGCGACCGCGTCGAGGTCGCGCAGACCGCCTCCCACCTGAACGGGGATGTCGATCGCCGCACAGATCTTCGCGATGATCGAGCCATGGGCGCGCTCGCCGCGCGCGGCCCCGTCGAGATCGACGACGTGCAGACGCTGGCCGCCCGCGGCCGCCCAACGTTGCGCCATCGCAACCGGGTCGTCCCCATAGGTGGTCTCGGCGGCGAAATCCCCCTGCCGAAGGCGCACGCAGCGGCCTCCGCGCAGATCGATGGCCGGAATCACCTCGAAGGTCCTCACGACGCGGCCACCTGACGCACGAAATTGCGCAACAGCCGGATGCCGACCTCCTGGCTTTTTTCCGGATGGAATTGGGTCGCAAACACGTTGTTCCGTCCCACCGCCGCCGCGAACTCCTCGTCTCCGTAGGACGCCGTCGCGGCCACGAGGTCCGCTTCGCCGGGCTCGGCATAATAGGAATGCACGAAGTAGTAATAGGTGCCCTCGGGGATTGCTTCGAGCATGGGGTGGGGCGTCCCTATCCGTAGCGCGTTCCAGCCCATGTGGGGAATCTTCACTCCCGTCGAACGGAAACGCACCACGCGGCCGGGAAGAATCCCCAGTCCGGCGACGCGCCCGAATTCCTCGCTCTCTTCGAAGAGGATCTGCATGCCGACGCAGATTCCGAAGAAGGGGCGGCCCGAAGCCGCCGCGTCGATCACGACGCTGGTGAGACCAGCTCCAGCAAGCGCCTGCATGCAGTGGGCAAAGGCGCCCACCCCGGGCAGGACGACGCCGCGAGCGGCTGCGACCTGCGCCGGTTCCGGGGTCACCCGCACCTCGAGGTCGACGCCCTCCTCCGCAACCGCTCGTTCCAGCCCCTTCTGGGCGCTTCTCAGGTTGCCGACGCCGTAGTCGACGACCGCGATCACAAGAGGCCTTTGGTCGAGAGGACGCCGCTGAGCCGGGGGTCGTATTGGGTCGCCAGGTCGAGTGCGCGGCCAAGAGCCTTGAAGGTGGCTTCGATCATGTGGTGGGCATTCCGGCCACGGATGCAGTCCACATGCAGATTCATGCGGACCTCGTTGACGAAGGCGAGAAGGAAATCGTGCACGAGAGCGGTGTCGAAATCACCGACGCGCTCCTGGCCGGGATCGACCTCGTAGACGAGATAGGGTCGACCCGATAGATCCACCACCACCGAGACGAGAGCCTCGTCGAGCGGCACCGAGGCCTGGCCGAAGCGACGAATGCCCGCTTTGTCCTCGAGCGCCTCGCGGAAGACCTGGCCGAGGGTCAAGCCGACGTCCTCGACCGTGTGGTGTTGATCGACG
>JAPOLW010000766.1 GCA_029976905.1 bacterium
CGTCGACGGCGGCCAGCGTACCCAGCAAGGCGTACGCGTCGGTCAGCGAGTGCGCGACGGGGTTCACTCCACCCGCGAAGTGGCCCCCTTTCCAGATGACCGCCTCGGGATACCCCTGGGGTCGAACGTCGCTGGGCTCGAAGAGCCCCTCGAGGAGGCCAAGCAGATCTCCGCCGTCGGCTTCGGTTCGCGCAATCTTCATCAGGTCGAGCATGGGGCTGATTCTCCTCTTGGATCGGGGAAGCGACCCTGGGGCCGCGTCGGAGAGGGATAACGAACGAGGCGTCGCAGGGCACGGCGGGGCGCGCGTCGGCGAATCCGGGTACCGACGCTTCTCTCGTGGGCCGCGATGGTCTATGGTGCGCCTCCGGCCGTCGCGCCCGGAAGACGCAGATGCCCGCTCCGCGCCGCAAGAAAAAGAAAAGCCGTAAGGCGACCTACGATTCGGGTCGGCGGCTGGCGCGCTTCATGGCCGAGTTGCCACGCCGCCCGCGCGGCTGGGAGTACGAGGACATCCAGCGAACCCTCGGCGTCTCCCGCCGCACCGTGCTGCGCTACGTCGAGGCGTGCAAGAAGGAGTTCGTCGACGACGAGGGCAAGCCACTGGTCGAGGTCGTCCGCTCGGGAGAGCGCTCCGTCGTCCGCTTCAAGAACCCCGACGAAGCGCCGGGGGGCACTGGGTGGGAGGTGCTCTCGCTCTTCTTCAGCCTGCGGCTGGCGCGCGTGCTCGACGGAACGGTCGTCGCCGAGATGGCCGACCAACTCATGGACCGGGTGCGCGACGCGGCGCCCCGGGAAGACAACGCCAAGCTGCGTAATCTCGAGCGCAAGCTCTTCTGCTTGCCCTTCATGCCGCGGGACTACACCGAAAAAGACGATGTCGTGAACGCGGTTCTGCGCGCCCTGATCGAACAGCAGCGCATGCGCGTCGATTACGAGGGGGTGATCGGGGAAGGTCGGACGCACGTCTTCGACCCCTACAGCCTCGTCGAGCACCGTGGCGCCCTCTATCTGCTCGGCAAGAGCCACCTCGAAGGACGCATCGTCTTCCTCGCCGTCGAACGCATCGCTTCTCTCGACAACGTCTGCGATGCCGATGGCACGAAGGTGAGATTCGCCTATCCAGCCGCCTTCGACCCCGCCCGACACACCGATGGGATGTTCGGCGTCTACGACGGCGACAGGATGCGCGTGGTCCTGGCCCTGCAGAACGAGCGCACCCGCGCCTACCTCGAGGCCAGACGACTCCACCCCACGCAACGCTTCTACGAAGGCCCCGACGGCCGCACCCACCTCGAACTCACGGTTCGCGGAAAGCACGAACTAGCGAACTGGATCATCTCCTCGAGCCCCTGGGTGGAAGTCCTCGAGCCGGCCGATCTGCGCGCCGAAGTGGCCGATCGCCTCCGCTCCAGTGCCGCGATCTACGGACCGCTGCGCGCGCCGGTGGAATTGGGACCTCCGCTGCAACCGCTCCGACAAGCGCCGGTCAAGAAGCCGGCCAGTCGCGCCTCCACGCAGCCGTGACCGTTGCGGCCGGACGCCGTCGGCCCGACCCGGTCAGTCGCGTCTTCCAAGCAGGCCGACCACGAACACGACCGCGATGACCATGTAGACCACTCCGCTGCCGAAAATGGCGCTCAGGCCGGCCAGGGCGAACAGCATGCCGAAACAGCCCGGCCCGCCTCCGTCCCCGCCCCAGCCACCGCGCTCCTAATTTTAAATGGCTTGTACTGACTATGTATAATTTCTAGAAAGGTTGGCTT
>JAPOLW010000767.1 GCA_029976905.1 bacterium
GCCGGAGGGCAGGCGCGCGCTTCGGCCGGAGGGCAGGCGCGCGCTTCGGCCGGAGGGCAGGCGCGCGCTTCGGCCGGAGGGCAGGCGCGCGCTTCGGCCGGAGGGAAGGCGCGCGCTTCGGCCGGAGGGCAGGCGCGCGCTTCGGCCGGTCGACGGCCTCGCCCGGCAGAGACTCCGTCCGCGTCAGACCGTCTGGAGAAAGTTCCGGACCTCGGTGAGAAGCTCGTCGGGGCGGTCGAAGTGCAGCATGTGTCCGGCGCCTTCGATCTCGACGTAGCGCGCCTTCTTGAAGGAGCCCACGCGCCGCTCGAGTTCCTCGGGGGACAAATACCGACCACCGGGCTCGTTGGACCAGAACTCGCCCGACTCGGCACCGTTCACGACCAGGGTAGGCGCATTGATCTGCGCCCACAGCAGGCACATATAGGCGACGTCGAAGCCGCCGGAGACGGTGAGGGTGGCGAGCATCGGATCGAACTTCCACTCCAGGGTGCCGTCCTCGCGCGCCCGCGTCCCGAGTTCGGTGAGCTCGCGGGCCTTCGCCTCGGTGAGCCGCGGGTTCTTCTCCCGCAGGCGTCGATAGGCCGCCTCGAGATCGGCCAGGCCCTGCACGCCGGCCTGCGCCCGATCGACCGCCTTCCACGACACGCGATGGCGCTCGAGGCGACGCTCGAGGGGGTGAGGGGGCGGTCCCAGGCCCTCGAGGATCACGACGGCGCGGGGAACGTCGGGGAACGTGCCCGCCCATTGGCCCACGACCTCGCCGCCGAACGAATGGCCCACCACGATCGGCTTCTCGAGGCGAAGTGCGCGCACCAGGTTGCGCAGGTCACCCACGAAGTGTCCGAAGGCATAGTACGGCGTGGTCTCGCTGTCACCGTGCCCACGCAGATCGACAGCGTAGACCCGGTAGTCGCGGGCGAGGCCCCGTGCGAGATCGTCGAAGGAATGGCTGTGGTCGCGCAGCCCGTGCAGCAGGATCAGAGGAGGATTTTCGGGATCACCCCAGTCCCGGAAATGGATGCGAAGGGGACCACTGCGATAAAAGCGTTCGCGGAACTCGCGCATCCTTCCATCCTATCGATCGGGAACCCGGGCCGGGAGGGAGTCCGCGCGGCCTCGCAGCCCCTTCCCCGTCCACGGTCCACCTACGCCGTCGGCGCCGCCTGAGGTCCCCGCACGAGCTTGCCGGGCAACGCCCCGGTCGGCTCTCCGTCCTCGAAGGTCACCACGCCACTTTTTACGGTGTAGCGATAGCCGTCGATCTTCTGGACCAGACGTCGCCCGTTTGCCGGAAGGTCGTAGACCATCTCGGGGGCGTGGATGTGCAGCCCATCGAAGTCGACGACGTTCAGGTCGGCCTTCATCCCCGGTGCGACCACACCCCGGTCCTCCATCCCATAGAAGCGCGCCGTGCGGCTCGTCTGACTCTCGACGATCTTCTCGA
This sequence comes from bacterium, assembly GCA_029976905.1. Lineage (GTDB taxonomy): Bacteria > Desulfobacterota > Binatia > UBA12015 > UBA12015 > VGTG01. Next base: position 1,448 of record JAPOLW010000767.1, read on the forward strand.
GCGCGATCTTCTCTCCCCGGGCGCGGTCCCGCACCCAATGCGTGAGCAAGAAGGTCGGAACGCTCGCATCGCAGATCAACCCGCAATGGGCCCCGCCGTCGGAGAGCGAGAAGATGGCCGCGGGGTGCTCCATCATCTCCTTGAGAGACTCGAAGTCGCCCTTCGCGTAGCCGAGCAGCGGCAGATAGATGAGACCGCGACCATCGCGTTCCATCATCAGATCGTAGGCGACCTCGCGCGCCTCGACCCCCTTGCGCCCGGCGATCGCCGCGATCGACTCTTCGGGGCCGGGCTCGTACTGCGGCGGGTCGCC
>JAPOLW010000768.1 GCA_029976905.1 bacterium
CCCGCGCCTTTTCCCGCTCCCACTCTCACTCTCAGTCTCGCTTTCAATCCCACTCTCACGATCACTCTCACTCACTCTCAGTCTCACTCTCACTCTCACTCTCATTCTCGCTCTCGCCCTCGCCCTCTCTTCGATCGGGATCGCCGCCTATGGCCCGGTGCCCTGCAATGTCGTCCTCGTGAACTGGTTCGAGGAGAAGCGAGGCACCGCCCTGGCGATCGCGGCGGCCGGCCCTCCCCTGGTTGGTTTCGTCGTCCCCTCGGCGACGGCCTTCCTGATCGAGCGGGGCGGCTGGCGTCATGCCCTCGCGACGCTTTCGGTCGTGCTTGCCGCCGTGGCGCTTCCCGTCGTGCTGCGCTTCGTCGTCGCCCGCCCCGAGGACGTCGGTGAGACCGTCGATGGCCGCAGCTCCACCGGACCCGCGGCCCGCGCCGGCCCCGCAGTCGCCGGCGCGGCCGAGTTGCTGCGCTCGCCCGTCTTCTGGCGTCTCGCTCTGGGTTTCGGGATCTACCTGGCCGTGCCGGTGGGCGTAGGCCTCTTCATCGTGCCCCTCCTCCTCGAATTGGGTTTCTCCTCGTGGGCGGCTGCACTCGGCGCGACCCTCGCCGCTGCCTCCAACCTGACCGGAACGCTCTGCGCGGGAGCACTCGCCGATCGCTTTCGCGTGGCCCCCGTGCTCGCCGGCGTCCTCCTGCTCTTCTTTCTCGCCCTGGTCACCATGGGCACGGTTGCGTCGCCCACCGTGGTCTTCGCATCGATCGTGCCGCTCGCCGTCGGCTTCGGCGGCGGCCAACCTCTTTTGCCGCTTCTGGTGAGCGAGCGCTTCGGCGCCGCTGTCGTCGGGCGCGCCCTCGGAACGATCGGAGCGATCGGCCTTCCCTTCCTGGTCGCCTCCGCGCCGGCCGCCGGCTGGCTTCGCGATGCCGCGGGCACCTACCGCGCGGTCTTCCTGGGCGCCGCGGGCGCCATTGCAGTCGCCGCCGCCCTGATCGCGATCCGTCGTCCCGGCCGCGACCCCCGAAGCCCCTAGGGCTGCGCGATCAGGACCTCGAGAGTCCCGGCCACGTCCTTTCCGTCGACCGCACCGTATCGGATCACCACATCGGTGCGACCGTCGGCGTTCACGTCGAGAGGGCTTACGAGGTCCCGTCCGTTCCCGGGCAGGCGGACCTCGGTCTCCACCGGCGTGTCGGCGAAGAGCCTCCCCGAGCGATTCCCCAGAAAGACGCGAATCCTTTCTTCTCCTTCGCCCAGAATCAGATCGAGTGTGCCGTCGCCATCAACGTCGCCCAGAAACCACGGCGGCACCGAAGGTTTGCCGCTGGCGAGGTCGAAGGCGACCTCGACCTCTTCCCGTCGATCGGGGTCCGGCCCATAGGAGCCGTCCTCCCGAAGCGCGAAGTAGGACACTTCGAGATCGACCGTGCCCGAAACCAGCCAACCGAAGACCGTGCCGATTCCAAAGTCCACCGACCACATCCCAAAGTCCAGGCGCCCATCGCCGTTGATGTCGGCGAAGGTCGGCGTGTCGATGATGACATTGGTCTCGATACGCCGGGAGCGTTCTTCGTCGAAGGTAAATCTTCCGTCCCCGGTGCCACGCGAAAGCTCCAGGGCATGGGTCTTGTCGAAGAGGCCCTCGCTCTCGACCGTGTGCGTAAAGAGATCGACCGCCCCGTCTTCATCGAAATCCGCGACGCCAATGACACGCTTCCACATCTGATCGGTGTGGTCGATGTCCGCACCACCCACGTCATC
>JAPOLW010000769.1 GCA_029976905.1 bacterium
CCTTACCGAAGGACCAAAACCAAACCAAAACCAACCAAAACCAAACCAAAACCAAATGACCAGGAACCTTACCGAAGCCCTGAGGTTCGGGGCAAAAACGTGCTTTGAATTTCCTATCTTCCAGGCTTCCCGTGCCGTCGAGGCGCTGTTAGGCTCCCGCGGGTGCAACGGTGCGGTGTCGCCTTCCTGCTCGTTCTTCTTGCTGCTTGTACCGAGCCGCCCGAGCGTCCACCCAACGTCCTTCTCATCATCGCCGACGATCTCGGGTGGCCCTACCACGGCTTCCTGACGAGTCCGCACGTTCTCAAGACCAGGGACGGGCCCCGGCCGGCCCACGAGATCGTGGAGACACCGAACCTCGATCACCTCGCTGCGGGCGGCGTGACCTTCACGCACGGCTACAACACCTCCAGCACGTGCGCCCAGTCCCTCCGGACGTACCTCTCCGCGCAGGGGCTGCATTCGGTGGAGTGGGCTAGCCGGACCACGAAGATCGCGACCATCCCGGCCGTGAAGCCGGTCGTCCCGAGGACAGAATCTCGCTACCTCCGAACGCTTCCCCGTGAACTGGCTCGCCGCGGCTACGTGTCGTGGGAAGGGGGCAAGATGTGGGAGGGGACGTTCGAGGACGCCGGGTTCACCAGGGGCATGGCAAAGACGGTGGCGCCGCGCGGGGTCGGGCGAGTCGAACGCCTGGGCCGCCACGGGTGGGATCCCGAGACGTGTGGGTCCACCGCCCGCGACGGTGCTCGGTGCGAGGCTCTCGCGCCTCTTGGCGCCTTCCTGGACGAATTTCCCGACCAGCCCTGGTTCGTGTGGTTCGCGCCGATGATTCCCCACCCGCCGCTGGATCCGCCCGCGGAGTATCTTCGCCGCTACAGGACGGATCTCGGCGTCGGGGGCGCGCCCTATCTCGCGAACGTCCGATGGTTCGACGAGGTCGTCGGCGAACTATTGGAAGAGATCGAACGACGCGGAATGCGAGACGACACGCTCGTGGTCTACGCCTCGGACAACGGGTGGGGCGTGGGCGAATTGTTCGGTCTTCATAGGGGAAAGGCCACCCCCTACGCTCTCGGGAATCGCACGCCCATCGTCTTCAACTGGCCCGGGCATCTACCTTCGGGCGAGGTGTACGAGGATCTGGTCTCCACGGCGGACATTCCGGCCACCATTCTCGACTACGCGGGCGTGTCCCCGATTCCGGGATCTCGCGGGACGAGCCTCCGGCCGCTCATGGAGCATCGCACTGGCCGCCCGCACGAGTTTCTCTTCACGCAGGCCTGGGGACGCTCGCTGGTGACCGACGAGTGGAGGTACGTCCGCTTTCGCGAAGGACGTCAGGAGCTCTACCGGATCGCGACCGACCCCTTTGAAGAGCAGGACGTGGCTCGGGACGAGCCCGCGCTTCGGTCACGTTTCGCGCGGTTGGCCAGGAAGCACGCGGCGGCTCTTCGGCACGATCGAGACGACGTCGAGATGATGGGTCGGCTCGTCGATCGGCCTACGGGAAGACCCCTTGCGGGGATCGAGTTGCAGCTCCGGCAAGAGTCCCGGGGGGAGGCCTGGCGCACCGTGACGGATGACGGTGGCTGGTTCCGCTTCGCTCCGGTTCCGCCGGGCGAGGACTACCGGCTCGAACCCGTCGACGCATCGATCCGCCCACTGCGTTGGGCGACGACGGGACGCCCTCTCGACGGTGAACGACCGATCGTCGCCCGCGGCGTCTTCCATCCGTTGACGATATCGGCTCC
>JAPOLW010000076.1 GCA_029976905.1 bacterium
GCCGCGAGCGCGTTCCGCTTCGGCAGGGAAGGGACGCACGGCCGCTTGCGATTGTTCTCGCGCCCGGCTTGTCTCCTGAACGATGACTTCCTCTGCCGACCCGGCTGCCCCGACAGTTCCCGACACCTCCGCCACGACCACATCCGGGCGAGAGATCCGCCGTGTCGGACCACCGGGGGTGCGCCTGGTCGGATTGATCCTGCTCGTCGCGCTCTACCTGGGCACCCTCGGAGATCACCGCCTTCAGGACCCCGACGAGGGCCGCTACGCCGAGATGTCGCGTGAGATGGTCGAGACCGGCGATTGGGTCACGCCGCGCCAGAACTACGTCACCTTCTTCCACAAACCACCCCTGCTGTATTGGGGTGGTGCGGCCTCGATGACCCTTCTGGGCGAGAACGAGTTCGCCGCTCGCCTCACGCCCGCGCTCGCAGGCATCCTTACGGTGCTGACCACCTTCCTGTTGGGGATCCGACTCTTTGGTGAACGGGCCGCCTGGCTCGCGGCGGGCATGCTCGCAACGACCCCCCTCTTCTTCGGCATCTCCCAGGCAGTCACGATGGATCTGCCGCTCACGGCGTGCACGACCGCGGCCTTCGCCGCGATCTGGGTCCTGCACACCTCGGAGCGCAAACGAATGCCAAGCATTCTCGCCGCGGTTGCGGCGGCCCTGGCGATTCTCGCCAAAGGGCCGGTGGTCTTCGCGCTGGTCGGACTCTCCTCGGCGCTCTTTCTCCTCCTCCGTCGCGACTGGAAAAGCCTGCGCGCCCTGCTCGGATGGCGCCCCATCCTGGCGTTCCTCCTGGTCGCGGCGCCCTGGTTCGTCCTGGTCTCGCTGCGCAATCCGACCTTCCTCGAGGTCTTCGTGGTCGAACATCACCTACGCCGGTTCGCCGGTTCGGTCGGGCATCCCGAAGGGCCCTGGTTCTACGTCCCCGTGCTGCTGCTCGGTTGTCTGCCCTGGACGTTGCTGGCCGCCGGGCTCGGCCTCTCCCGGGACGGACGACGCGCATTCGGCTCCACCCGGAGCCCCGCCCTGCTCTTCGTCGGTCTCTGGGCCGCCGTCGTGCTGGGCTTCTTCAGTGCCGCCGGCTCCAAACTTCCGACCTACATCCTGCCGGCACTCCCGGCCCTGGCCCTCGCCCTCGGCGCCTCGACCGATGCGGCCATGCGCAGCACGCGACCGCCTGAACGCCTCGTCAGCGGCCTGCTGACGACGGTGGCGGCTCTCGGTGGATTCCTCGTCGTAGCCAGTGTGATCGCCTACCCCCTGCGCGCCTGGATCGCAGAGACCCTCGGGGAGGACTTCGTGGACGTCGCCAGCATCGTGACCACGGTCTTTCGCCTGGGCGGTCTTCTGCTCGTCTTCGGCACCGCCGCGACGCAATGGCCGTCGGCCCGCGCCCTTTCCCTTTCCGGCCGGCTCGCGATGTTGGTGGTGCTCGTCGGCCTCGGCCTGCTCAGCGCCTCGGGCGGACGCGCCATCCAGAAGACGTCGTACGAGCTTGCCGCCGGCATCCAATCCGAGAGCCACCCAGACGACCTGGTCCTGGTGTTCAATGGCAACATCCACGGTCTCCCCTTTTATCTGGGAGAACGCGTCCTCTACGGCGGCCACATCGGTGAACTGGAACCCGGCGCCGACCGACTCGGGAACCCCGCGCCCTACTTCCTGCGCAATCTGCCCGACGTCATCGCACTCTGGGGTTCGGGCAAGCGCGTCTACATCGTCACGGAACTTCGTCATCTCAACCTCCTCGGCGAACTCGACCCCTCTCCCCGCACGGTCGCGCGCGATCGAAAACGGCTCGTGCTCGCAAACTTCGAGCGCGACGACTGAAGAGGGAGCGCGACGACCGAGGAGGGAGCGCGTCGACTGAAGGCCCGTCGGACGCCCCACCCCTACGCCCACCGGCCGCAGCGCTTCCCTTTCCGGGCGTCGTAGGGCATTCGAAGTGCATGTCGACCCGAGCCCGGTGGAGGAAAACCATGTTCCCGCTGCTCACAGCACTTCTCCTGGGAGCAGCGTCGGGGCACGCCGAGATCATCGGAGAACTCGAGGCGCCGCGCGGCTTCGCCGCGGGCATCGCCAACGTCCAGGGGTGGGTGTACACCACGACACCCGGGGCGGAGTTGGTCGAGCCTTTCGCCGTCCTCATCGACGGCGTCGAACGATTCCGGGTCCCGTGTTGCGGAGATCGGGGCGACGTACGGGCGGCCAAACCCGATGCCCCCCTGCGCACCGGCTTCTCGGGGGTCTACAATTGGGGGCTTGCCTGGGCCGCCGCCCACGACGACGCGGCGGGCTCCGCGGGCGCGACCGACCCCGCCGCCGGTGCGATCCGCGCGGTGATCACCGTGGTCGTCACCGACACCTCGGGCGATCTGAAAGCGTTCTCCGAGACCGTCGACCTGTGGAATCCGACGCCCTGGCCGCGCTCGAAACTCGCCCAATGGACCCTCCCCGACCCTCCCGCTCCGGCCGGACTCGACTCGCGCCAGGACATCACGCTCCCCGGATCCGGATCGGCGTGTACCCTCTCCAACGAAGGCCTCTACACCGAGGGCTCGGCCGTCCTCGAGTGCACCGCCATGCGCTTCACCGCTCCCGACGATACCGCGGAATCCTGTCCCCGGCTCTACTTCGAGTGGGACCGTGCCTCCCAGAGCTTCCGGCTGGCGAGCGATTGCCTGGAACCGGCCGACGGCGCGAGCGACTAGGTCCCCGGGACAACCCCCCGATCCATCGAGGAGAAACATGCCGACACCGACGTTCGATCAAATGAAGACCTGGGCCCGCCGCTATGTGGAGACGTGGAACGCCGGAGACCAGGAAGCCTGGATCGCCAATTGGAAGGCGATCGCTCCCGGCGACTTCCGGATGCTCGACCCGGTGGGCACGCCCGAGAAGGTTGGATTCGAGGCGTGCGCACTGAAGCCCTGGGATCTCTTCCAGGGGCGCGTGAAATTCAAGATCGCCGACGGCTGCCTGTTCATCAACGGCAACGAGGTCGCCTGGCTGCTCGAGAATCAGATGCGCGTCGACGGCAAGGAGATCCTGGGGCGCAGCATCGAGACCTACCGCTTCGGAGACGACGGCTCGGTCGTCGTGCGGACCTACTACAAGGTACCCCCGCGCACCGAAGACGAACTCGGCGAGATGTTCCAGACCTATCTTCCCGAATGAGGCGTGCGAGGAGCCGGGAGCTCCGGCGATGAACGAGACGACCCCTGGAACACGCCGCCACCGCGGCGCCGGTACGTCTCCGACGCGGTGGCTTTTGCTGCCCCTGCTGGCCATCCTGGGCTTGCCGGCCTGCGCGGCGCGCTTCCCGACCCCACCCGCGGCGCCGGTTGCGGGCCCGAGCGCGGCCGCCTTGCTGCAACGAAGCATCGAGGCCGCCGGAGGCGATCCCTACGAAACGCTGGACGACGTGGCGGTTCGCTACGAGGGCTCTTCGTGGGGATCGATGGTGCAGATCCTGCAACCGCTGCTGACCGACGTCGACTACCGCGGGCTCTCCGAGGAACGAATTCTCCTCTCCGATTCCGTGGTTGCCCAGAAACACCGGGCGGGCGCCGGCGAAAAGACCGTCTTTTGGGACGGCGAAGAGGTACGCGTCTTCTACGGGAGCACCGCCGCGAACGATCTCCCCGTGCGCGAATCCTCCGCGCTCGTGGCCGACGCCTACGCCCTCTTTCTGCTCGGCCCGGCCTGGCTCCAGCGACGGGGCTCCGATTGGACCCGACTCGACGACCGCACCGAGGACGGACGGGTCTACCACCGACTCCACGGCCGACTCCGCCCCGGGGTCGGCCTTTCGACCGAAGACCGGGTGGTCGCGTGGATCGACCAGGACACCGGGCTGCTCCATCGCGTCCACTTCACCCTCGAAGGATTCGAAGCAACCCGTGGCGCACACGTCGATGTGACGTTCTCCGCGTATCGACAGATCGCCGGACGCCTGTGGCCAACGCACTTCGTAGAACGCGTACGCTCCCCCGTGGACATCTATGCCCACCTCTGGCTGCTCGAGGGCCTCGACGTGAACCGGGGCCTCCGTCCCGCCGACCTCGGATCCACAACCGATCCGACCTGGTCCGCCGTGGCGACCCGACCCGCGGCGCCGCTCTCGGATGCGACCCACCCGGCGCCCTGAGATGCCGCGGTTGCCGCGCCCCGACCCGACGCCAACGGGACCTCGGACCCGACACCCGTCGCTCCAGTTCCTTCGGCCCGGCGCCCGGTCGGGGGCGCTCACCAACCGGCGGTGCCGGGGCCTCCCTTGAAGGGTCCGCGCACGTCGTCGGTAATCCAGCCCCCGTAGAAGTCTCCCTCTTGCGCGCGCACGATCTCCCCGTCGACCGAGCATTCATCCATCCGGCTGGGGTAGAAGGCGAGATGATCGCGCAGGGCCGCGAAGCGTTCGGTCGGGCGCGGATAGCTCCAGGCCGCCGCCGTGGCCGCGCGATCGCCGACGACGACCGACCAATAGGTGGCCGCGCCCTTCCACTCGCAAAGCGACGCGCGGCCCTCCACCCGTTGCAGGAGATCCATGCGCACATCGTCCGGCGGGATGTAGAAAACCGGCGGATGGCTCGTCTCGAGAACCCGGTGGGTGCGCTTGCTGTCGGCGACGAGCACGCCGCCGAAGCGGATCTGCACGCGACGCGCACACGGCTCGATCGCGGGCGGCCGCGGATAGTCCCATACCGACTCGTACGTCTCGCCGCTTCCTTCGCCCGGCGGCTGGCCTGCGCGTGCCATGGCTCCCTCCCTGCTGCGGGTTCCCGACGGAACCATCCCTGTCATGAGCGTGCCCGCACCGAGGGCGGCGTCAAGCCGGGAACACGAGCCCCACGGGCGACCTCGAACCGGGGACGACGACCCCAACGAGCGTCGTCGAGCAGGAATCGCGCAAAGCCTGGCGTCCACGGCGGGGCTCCTCGCGGTGAACCAGGACCAGAGGGCTCAGGGAAGCTGGAGGAATTCGATCAGAAGCGGGTCTCCCTCCCGCTCGAGGTAGGCGAATGCGATTTCGGGAGACATGCGCTTGTACCAGATCGGCCGATAGCCCGAACCCGAGAGCTTCTCGATCCACGTATCGACATCGTCGACGCGGTAGCGCAGATGATGCATGCCTTCGCGGCCGGCTTCGATGAATTCGCTGTGCGGGCTTTTGCCGCTGCGCCATTCGATGAATTCGATTTCGAGTTCACCGGAGTGCCCGACCAGGATCGCCAACTCGACGTCGGCGACTTCTCCCCGGTACGTCGCGCCCCCCACCGAGCCGTCGAACTCGCTCCAGGGCCCAAAGAGGGCACCATAGCTCCGCTTGGCTTCCTCGATCGATCGCACGACGAAACCGACCTGATCGATCGCAGGCAGGCCAAGGTTTTCGAGATCTGCGGGAGTCGTTGCCACCCCGGTGGCATAGACCGCCCCGCCAACGCTGTCCACACCGCGTGATGCCACCCGGATCCCGGTCATGGGACGCCCCGCCGGGCGCAAAAGAACCGTTGCGCCGCGCCCGGAGCACGTCACCATCGGGCGAGTCCCATGTCTCGATCGAGTCCGCCTCGCCATCCAGCCCCGAAGATCTGCGCGTCCTGCGGCCGCGCGTTCGACTGGCGCCGCAAGTGGGCGGATTGCTGGGAGGAGGTCCGCCATTGTTCCGCCTCCTGCCGACGACGTGGGGTGAACTCACAGGACCGCAGGCTCGAGCAGACCATCCTCGATCTCCTCGTGCGTCGCGAGCCGGGCAAGACCATCTGCCCGAGCGAAGCCGCCCGCGCCATCGCGCCTGCCGAAGAATCCTGGCGGCCCTTGCTCGAACCCGTGCGACGAGCCGCGCGACGCCTGGCGCGCCAGGGCCGGGTCGAAATCCTGCAACGGGGGCGTCCGGTCGACCCCGACGAGATCCGCGGCCCCATCCGTTTGCGGGCGCGCCGTGCGGGCGAACCCAGCGCCGCCCCTTGATCGCCGGTCTCTTCCGCGCGCTCAGCGCACGGCGTCGGGTTCGCTTCGCGCGGGTTCGACGCGAACGCCCAGAGGGCCTCGCGGGATGTAGACGCGCACCCGGTTTCCCGACCGCATCACGTCGACGGGGGTGGGCTCTCCGGCATCTCCCTGCGACGTACGCTCGCGTAGATCCGACGCGTTGAAGATTCGTTCGTCGTCATAGGCGACGATCTGATCACCCGGTTGCAACCCGACGTCGGCGGCCGCCGAGCCATCCATCACGTCCCCGACGGAAATCCGGTTGGAGTGCCCGGTCGTGTACAGCATCCAATCGTAGAACTCCTCCCCGTACTCGTCGCGCGCTCCATCGAGGTCGAGAGAGAGGGCCTCGTTCTGCTCACGAAATTTCGCCGTCCCGAGCCATCCCTCACGCGACGCCATGTCGCGCAGGTAGAGCCGATCGAGTTCCATCTGATCGACGCGTTGCTTGAAGGATCGCACCGTCTCCTCGGCAAAGCCCGCCGACACGAGCGCATCGACGTCGATCCCGCGGGGCCCGCCCTCGTGTCCGGCTGGAGCGCCCGTGGGGGTCTTCTCCCGGGCGGTACCGCCACCCGCGGGGTCGACCTTGCGTACGCGCGCCAACTCGGCGCGCAGCGAGGCGACCTCGGTGTTCAGGCGCTGCCGTTCCAGCCGTGCCTCGTCGAGATCACGGGTCAGACGACGAACCTCGACTCGCCAGGGTTCCTCGCCCGCCTCCGTGCCTCGGGTCCCTTCCGGCGCGACGGCGACGACGTGCGACGACGGACCGGTCGGAGCGGGTTCCCCTCGAAAGCCCCAGGCGACGACGACGGCGACCACGAGGGCGGCGATGGACGAAAGTGCGATTTTTCCCATGATGTTCCTCGGCGTGGGAGCGGGTGGCCCGGTTCGAACCGTTCCTTATTCGAGGCTACGGCCCGGCGGGACGCCGTCAAGAGCTCCGGCAACCGCAGCGGGCCGGCAACGCGACACGAGCCCCTCCCGAGCGCCCTTCCCTCATCCCCGCGACCGGCGCGCACCGATGCGATCACGCACCCGCGGTCCAACGGGCGCGAGATCGTGACCGCCGAGAAAGAGGATCGGCTCCCGCTCGCGCGGCCGTCGCTCCCCATGGACCGCCAGGACCGAGAACAAAAAGAGAGCATGGTCCGCGTCGCCCGTGTCGACCTCCTGGTCGAGAGAAAGCTCGAACGACGTTTCGGCCTCCAGCGCGAGGCGGGTCGCGCGCAACCGCTGCGCGGGGCCGAGTTTCAAGCCGAGCAGGCGAGCCTTGTCGCCGTCTCGCCCCGAGGCGTATCCGGTGCGCACGACCTTCTTCCACTTCGCAAAGGGAAGCAGATTCAACGCCGCCTCCCCATGTTCCCGCAGCAGACCCAGGCTATGGTTGCCGCGATCGACGGCGATGGCGAAGCGAAAAGGCTCCTTCGAGATCGGCATCCACCAGGCAGCGGCAAACGGGTTGTCGCCGACGGTGACCACGGCGAGTTGCATCGGATAGAAGGCCGACGTGTAGGTACCCGACTCCTCCATCACGAGTGCGCGGCCTTCTTGCCCGCAACGCCCGGGGCGATCTCGCGAGCGCGTTTGCGGATCTCGGCGGCCTCCTGGGCCGGGATGCGATCGAGATTCTTCATCACCAGCGACATGCGGGGATTGCCCGCGAAGCGCTTGCGGTGGCGAAAGAGAAAGTCCCAGTAGAGCGTGGTGAACGGACAGGCCGCTGACCCCGTGCGCTGAGCGGGATCGAAGGAGCACCCGGTGCAATAGTTGCTCATGCGCGAGATGTATCGCCCGCTGGCGGCGTAGGGTTTGGACCCGACGACTCCTTCGGTCGAGCCCGGCCGCGCATCCGCGTGCAGAGCCATGCCGACGACATTGGGGGTCGTGACCCAGTCGACGCCATCGACAAACATGCCGAGGTACCAATCGGCCACCGCCGCGGGTGCGAGCCCGGCGAGCAGGGCGAAGTTGCCGGTGACCATGAGGCGCTGGATGTGATGTCCGTAACCGCGATCGAGGACCTCCCCGACCGCCGTCGAGATACATCGCATTTCGCTATGGCCGGTCCAGAACGCGTCCGGCACGGGGGCCGAGGCGCCCAGCGCATTGCGCTCGCGGTATTGCGGGCCTTCGAGCCAGTAGATGCCGCGCACGAACTCCCGCCAACCGATGATCTGGCGCACGAAGCCCTCGACGCTCTCCAGCGGAGCCTTCCCCTCGCGCCAGGCCGCAAGCGCGGCTTCGACGCACTCCTGGGGTCGCAACAACTTCAGGTTGAGGGCGGCCGAGAGAAGGGAGTGGTGCAGGAGTGGTTCCCCGACCCACATCGCATCCTGGTAGGGACCGAACGCCGCGAGCCGTTCTTCGACGAAGGCACGCAGCGCCCGTCGGGCCTGCGTGCGGTTCACGGGCCACGCGAAGTCCTCGTCACGACCGGGCAACTGGGGCAGGGTCTGCGCCACGACCGCCTGCACCGCACGCGTCGTGGCATCGGGAGCAAACCCTCGCACGGGAGGCGCATTGGGTCCCTTCTTGCCGAAGGAACGGCGGTTTTCGCTATCGTAGTTCCAGCGGCCGCCCTCGGGCTGCCCGGACTCGTCGACCAGGATGCCCAGGCGCCGTCGTTGCCAGCGGTAGAAGTCCTCCATACGAAGGCGACGCCGCCCGTCGGCCCACGCTTCGAAGTCCTCGGTGGAGGTGAGGAAATGGGCGTCGGGCACGACGCGGGTCGCAAGACCGCTGGCCCTGGCGTAGGCTTCGAGACGCTCCCGAACGCGCCAGTCTCCGGGTTCGGTCCACGCCAGAGCCTGCGGCCGCAATTCCTCGACCGCACGTTGGACCTCCCCATCGAGCGTTTGCGTGTTGTCGGCATCCTCGAGGGAGACGTAGCGCACCCGGAAACCGCGGCCCTCGAGCGCACCCGCAAAATGTCGCATGGCAGACAGAAAGAGAATGGTGCGCTGGCGATGACTCGGCGGGTCGGTCGACTCGGCGCAGACTTCCGCCATCAGAACGACGTCCTTCTCACGATCGAGGTCGCGCAGAAGCGTCGCGTCCAGGTCGAGTTGATCTCCCAGGACGACGACAAGGGTGCCCACGTCCCCCCCCGCTTTCGCCCCCCGACGGCGCACCGTCTTCTTTCTGGTCACCTTCTTCGCCATCTCGCTCACCTTCCTACCACGACCCCCCCGGGCTCTGCCGCGACCTCGCCGAGAAGACGGCCGGCCAACGCCACGCCACTGGTCCACGCGGCCTCCAGCCGGCCGCCGAGCAGTCCATCCCCGCCCACGGCGAGACCGGTCGCCGGGTCATGGAGGCAGGGTTCTCCGAGAGGCTCCTCGACCAGAGCGTAGCGCCACCGGTGCGCCACGAAGGACTCCGGGGCCGGTGCATCGAAGGTCTCGGCGAACCACGACAGCAACGAGGCCGCGAAGGCGTCGGGGGCGTCCTCGAGGTGCTCCCGCGACCACTGTGGTGACGCGTGCAGTGTCCACCAACCGTGGTCGACCCGTCCCGGTTTGCTCGCTTCGCGCGCCAGCCAGGACAGCGGCGCCTCCGCAGACGGGCGCATCGCATCGAAACCCAGGTCGCATCCAGGCGGGAGCTTGACGGCGACGGCGAGACAGGGCGCAAAGCGGATCGCCCCGAGGCGAGCGGCCCAGGGGTGATCGTCGAGCAGCGCGCAGGCCTGCGGCGCGGGCAGGGTCACCACGACGCGATCGAAGGGGCCGTAGGTGTCGCCGGCGGCCTCCAGAAGCCAGGCGCCGGCCTGCGGACGGATCGCCTCGATCTGCACGCTCCCGCGGACGTCGAGGTCTCGTGCGAGATGGAGAGGGACGGCGCGCATGGAAGGCGTGCCCACCCACCGTGGATCGTCGCCAGACGCGTCCTCCTCGGGACGACCGTCGGGCCCCAGGAAGCGAGCCGACCAGGCCGCCACGACTCCCTCCTCCCGCCAGGAGAGCACATGCCGAACGAGCGATTCGGAGCGCGCGCGAAAGAATTGCGCGCCGAGGTCGACATGTCCCTCGTCGGTTCGTTTCGAGGACGCGCGCCCGCCCGGGCCGCGGCCCTTGTCGAAAACGGTCACGGCGAGACCGTGATCACGCAAGGTGCGCGCGCACGCGAGACCAGCGATTCCCGCGCCGAGCACCGCGACCGATGGATTGGAGGCCGAACGCGGTCGCTGCACCCGGGCACGGTAGGAAAGCATGTCGATGCGCCCCGCCTGCGCTCGTGAGGAGCGCCCCCGGATGGTGCCGAGCACCTTACCGCCGCCCGGCATGGGCCGGTCGAAGAGTCCCAGGCACCACAGGAGCCCGCCGTACGAGGCCGGATCGCGCCCGTCGAGGGCATAGCGATGGTTCAGATCGATCAAGGTGCGCAGCGCCGTTGGAACATCCTCGCACCAGGCGGGGATCGCCTTGGCCCAGGTCATGCGGACGTTGTTGTGCAGCTCGCCGTGGACGAGGAGCGATTGCTGGGCAAGGTCCCACAACGGGTCGCCAGTGCGTGCGCGCGCGAGTCGCTCCCAGGAAAGAGGAGTTCGCGGATCGGAGGCGTGCGCATCGAGGGTGTCGCGTGCCCACTTCGGGAGGCAGGCGGGATTCTCGGGATCCGACTCGCGCAGACACCAGGTGTAGGCCAACTCGCGCCAGACCAACAATTCGTCGAGGAACTTCCGGGCACCGGCTCCCGGGTGGGCCGCGGCTTCGCGCGCCAGACGCAGCGGCGAGACGTGACCGTAGTGGAGGTACGCCGACATCCGGCTGGTCGCGTCGGCGACGGGATCGTTGCGCCGCGCCGCATAGCGCGCCAGTCCGTTGGCGACGAAGGCATCCCAACGTTCGTAGCCGGCGGCCGAACCGCCGGGGGTATCCGGTACAGGTGCGACGCCATGGTCGATGTCACACGACGCAATCCAGGACGCGATGGAGTCGGAGCCCGGGTCGAGCGGTTCGAAGGGCAGCCGGTCGGGCAGGAACTCCCGCACCGGGCCGTCGAATTCCGGCCAGACCCGACGCAGCCGCTCCTCGCGCAGATCCCGGGTGGCGTCGCGGTAGGAGAAGGCCCGCGTGGGTTTTGCGCCGACCAGACGCATCGGGACGACGCACGCGGTGTCGACGACCCACAGCGGCGTGGACGTATCGTCGAGGATCGCGCGGGTCCACGCGCGCATCGGCGGGGTCGGGAAATCTTCGGTGA
>JAPOLW010000770.1 GCA_029976905.1 bacterium
GCGGATACCTCACGTTACTACGCTAAGCGCTTCCCCTCTTCGCCGCTGCTCGTCGCGGATGCATCGTTGGCGTCACTTCTGGCTCGGGCTGGCGGGAGGCCGACGCTGGCGCCTACTCCTGCGCAAAACGGGCCGTCGCGTCGCTCACCTGGCAACTCGGTCGGAACGCTCCCGAAGGGGTTTCCGTCAATGCCCTCTCGCCCATCGCTGCGACCCGCATGGTGGCGCGAGCCCTGGCTCGCATGAAAGCCGAACGTGAAGCCGGCGAGAACCGGGATGCGTCCGGGGGAGTCCCCCTTGCCGCGGCCCTGCCCCCCGAAGCCCTCGGGCCCGTCGGTGCCTACCTCGCGGGCGAAGCCTTTACCTGGTGCTCGGGAGAGGTGCTTTTCGTCAACGGTGCGGAGATTTCACTCGTCGCACCGCCTCAGCTGATTGAGTTGGTACCGACCACCGCCGGCCCCTCGGGCCCCGCTTTTCTCGGCGCCGCCATCCCGGCGACCTTCGCGACCGCGGAGATGCGACAGATCGGCGGCGGCGGCAGCGCCCCGCGACTCCCACCGAGCTTCGATACCGCGCCCACGGCTGCGAGGATCGCCCGGCGTTGCTTGCTGGTGGCCGAGGACACCGCCTGGCGTTCGGCATTGACGAAAGCGCTCGAGGCTCGCGGATTTTCGGTGCTCCACGCAAGGACGGAGGCCAGTGATTTCGCAAGCGTCCTGCGCGAGGTCGATCGCGATGCAGACATCCCCAACGCGGTCGTGGTGGCGCTGGCTTGCCGCAGGGCGGACGTCCCATCTGCTTCCGCGTCCCCGTGGATGTCGATCCTCGACGACCATGCCGGCATCGAGGAGGATATCCGCCGCGATGCCGCCTGGATGCGCGCTGTGGCCGAAGTCTCGGCGCGAGAGGAACGGCCGCTGCGGATCGTCACGGTCACCGCCGCGCTCTCCCCCGGAGGCAGAAGCCGGGCGATGGCCGCGGCCCAACTCGCGCGCGCCGCGCACGGAGCGACCGATGGCCGCGTCGACGCGTTTTCGATCGCGGTCGAGTCGGGCTCCGAGAGCGCTCAGCGCGGGTCGGCCGACCTCGTCGGCCATCTCGTGACGGCAGAGGCGGCGGGCGCCCTCTCGGGCGCCGAACTCGTCGTGAACTCGAATTGGACGGGCCTGCGCAGCCATCCTTCGATCCGCGGCACGATCTCCTACGGCGGCCCCGAGCTGCCTCCATGGATCGACGCCGCCCTCCGCCAGATGAGGAACAGCGAGAGGGGAATCCCGAAATGAGCGAACCCGTCGCGCGCATCGTCGATGCCCACGTCCACTTCTGGGATCCCAGCCGGGTCGACTGGTACCCCTACCTTGCCGACGCAGCCAGCCTGGAGATGGGCGATCTTTCGGGAATGTGTCGCCTCTTCCTACCCTCGACGTACCGGCTGGAATCTGCACCCTGGCCTGTCGAGAAGGTCGTGCACGTCTGCGCCGCCGGCCCGGCGCCGGCCGAGGAGACTCGCGAGCGGGAGGCTATGGGGGCGTCCGATGGTCTGATCGCGGCGATCATCGGCGGCATCCGTTCCGACCAGTCTTCGGCAGAATCCATCGCTCTCCTCGACGCGCAGATGGCGTCTTCCCGATTCCGGGGAGTCCGCACGATGGGTCCGGACCCGGGCCGGGTGCCATCGCGCGAGGTGCTGCGCTCGCTGGCCGACCGGCGCCTCGTGTTCGAAGTCCTCGCCCGCCCGGAGGAATTGGCGG
>JAPOLW010000771.1 GCA_029976905.1 bacterium
TGCTGGCGGGTTGACGTGGTCATCCGCCGAGATCAGGGTCTCCGCTTGACCAGAAGAGGGCGCAAGAACTCGATCTCCGCGAGCAGGATCGTTGGTTGGCCGGGGGGTCGAGAGCGTCTCAGGAGCAGGTTGCGGCCGGTATGGGGGGGCATCAGCCCGCGTCGCACTTCTCCGCCAGGCTATTCAACGCGTCGTACCGCTCGGCGAGTTCGTTGGCCTGCGTCGTGCGTCTCTCGAGCGAGTCGTCACCGATCGGCGCATTGATCAGCGCTTCTGTGCCGCGAGCGGCCGAGACCATGGCCGCTTTGATGGCCTCCCGACACACCGATCCCTCGGGACAGCCCTGGCACGCCTTGGCCGCGTTCTCGTATGCCGTTCTGGAAGCCGTGAGGGCCGTGCTGGGGTCGCCACCCTTTCCCGAGGGAACGGCGGCGGCAGGTCGGGCCACGGGCACGGGGCCCTTCTTTGGCGCGGGTTCTTCGGACGAGGAACAAGCAGCGAGTGCGACGGCGAGCAGGACGGACAGTGCGATGCGAATCATCATGGTAGACTTCTCCTATCGATCGATCCCACGAGGGTCCGTGGATTGCTTCGGTAAGTCAAGCCGGATCGCCCTGTTGGTCCAGGAAGTTCACCTCGAAACGCCCTCTCCCTCCGGAAAACCCTGCTCCTCAGGTTCGCCGTCGTAGGGTCAACAGGGCGATCTCGGGGGGGATGCCAATGCGCATGGGATAGCCGTAGAAGCCGACGCAGCGTGTGACGTACAGACACATGTCGCCGCGTCGGAACAGCCCCTGGTCGCGCAGTCCCACGAGCGAGACCACGGTCAGAGCGGAGTCGGGTCCGAGTTGGACTCCGAGATGACCCCCGTGGGTATGGCCGGAGAGAACGAGATCGGCACAGTCCGCCGGAAGTTCGGAAAAGGCTTGCGGATCGTGATTGAGCAGGAGTCGCGGTGCTTCGCCGCGCGGTCCGAGTCGGTCGAAGACGCTCGCGTAGGCAGCGGAGCGGTCCTGGCGAGGCGACACGTATTCGAGGCCGGTGATCTCGAGCGGATGGCCGCCAATGTCGATCGTGGTGCTGCGGTCGCGCAGGGTGGCGACCCGGGCACCCGCCAGTCGGCCGACGAAGCGGGGCGCATTGTCGTAGTCGTGATTTCCGAGGCAGGCCCACTGCCCATAGGGGGCCTCGATGCGTGCGAGTGCTTCGTAGAGCGGGGCATCGAAGTCGCCCGTGCGATGGGTGAGGAAGTCTCCGGTGTGCAGCACGAGGTCGGGCCGGGCCTCGTTGGTGAGCGCGGCGACCCGAAGCAGTTTCTCCCGGTCCATTGCGCCACCGACGTGGATGTCGGAGAGATGCGCCACGCGCAGGCCATCGAGTTCCCGCGGCCAGTTCGGGAGGGCCACGTCGCGGTGCTCCACCCGGAAATCGTACGAGGTTCCGACCCCCGAGAGCGAGACCCCGAAAGGGACGCCCACGCCGAGGAAGCTCGCCTGCCGGAGGAAGCCGCGACGGGAGAGGTCGGGTTCGACCGCTGTCCTCACCACCGGGCGGGGTCCTGCGAGGCGGCTGCGAAGGCGTCCGGCAGATCGACTCAGACCGGCAGCGCCGTAGCCGAGCAGCAGCAAGGCGTGACCGCTGAACCACACCGGGCCGATCCAGGACAGAGCCGAGGCGTTCAGAACCGGATTCGGGTCGGGGGCGCGCGCCAGGAGGATCTGGGCGACCATGATGAGATCGC
>JAPOLW010000772.1 GCA_029976905.1 bacterium
GTGCGTCGAGATCGCGGGTGCGTTGGCCGGAATCTCCGGACCGTGTCCCGTGCGCGGTCTCCTCCGACGCGGTCCTTCCGCCCATTTCGGGGGAGGACGTGCAGGCGGCCAGGAAGGCGGCGAGGAAACCCAAGGCGTGCAGGATCCGGCGCGTGGTCGGCATGAGCGCCCATATCCGTTTGCCGACGCGCCCCGCAAGCATCGGCGCTGCGCCGGCCGGTTGGTTCGCTGATCGAATTCCGATAGTCGGCCCTTCGCGAGGAGGAAACGTGATGGATCCGAAGAGTGTATTGCTGACCGACCGGGTTGCCATCGTCACCGGGGGCGGCGCCGGAATCGGTCGGGGGATCGCCCGGGGGTTTGCGGCCTTTGGGGCGCGGGTCGTCCTCTTCGAGCGTGACGAGAAGAGCGGCCGGGACGCGGCCGCCGAGATCGAGCGAGAGGGCGGCGAGGCCTTTGCGTTGACGGTGGACGTGCGCGACGGGGAGGCGGTCGCAGCGGCGGTCTCGACCACCGTGGAACGATGGGGCCGAATCGACATTCTGGTGAACAATGCGGGTGGTGTCTTTGCGGCGCCCTTCCTCGAGACCAGCGAGAAGGGCTGGGATGCCTTGCATCGTGCCAACCTCAAACACCTCTACCACTGCTGTCACCATGTCGGCCGGCACCTCGTGGCGCAGGGGACGGGTGGAAGTATCCTCAACGTGGTGTCGATCGAAGGCGTCCGGGCCGCGCCCCTCTATGCGACGTACGCGGCCGCGAAGGCCGGTGCGATCAACTTCACCAAGACCCTGGCGCTCGAATTGGCTCCGCACGGCATTCGCGTCAATGCTCTGGCGCCGGACATCTGTGTGACCGAAGGATTGCGGGCCCTGATGCCGCCCGAAGCGATGGAGCGCGCCACCCGGACGGTGCCGCTCGCGCGGCTGGGAGATCCTTCGGATCTGGCCGGGGCGGCGATCTTTCTTGCTTCCGAACTCGGGCGGTACGTCACCGGAGAGACCCTGCACGTCGACGGTGGCACCCACGCTTCGGCTGGTTGGTACCACCATCCCGACGTCGGCCGATACGTCTACGGACCTCCACCCGCGGCCAGGGAACCCACGGGCGAGTCGACGACCTGAGCCCCCGAAGGCAGAGGACATGGCGAGAAGAATCTGGAGCGTTGCGAGTGTCTTTTTGTTCGTGGTCGGCCTTTCCGGGCTCGCGGCGACCTACTACGCCTGGTTCGGAGACTGGCCCCGCCAGATGAAGAGCCTCGTGGACTACCAGAGATCGGTGGCCGCCCATGGAACGCGGGCTCCGGATCCGCTCCTCACCGGCCTGGCCGGTCGCACCGGGCGCCGTTCGCTGGAGGGCATCTGGAAGGCGGTGATCGATCCCTACGGCCGCGGCGAGACGGGAGGGATCGCGCCGCGCGCGCAGGAGCCCCGCCATCCGAGTGACCTCGGTGAGTTCTCCTTCGAGAACGGCCTTACGCTCGAGGTGCCGGGCGACTGGAATAGTCAGGACCCGCGACTCGTCTTCTACCAGGGGGTCGTCTGGTACAAGCGAACCTTCGAGGTCGTACCCGCCGCCGGACGGCGCCTCTTCCTTCATTTCGGCGCGGCGAACTACGAGGCGTCGATCTATCTCAATGGCCTCTTGCTGGGGGTTCACGAGGGGGGGTTCACGCCCTTCAACTTCGAGATCACCGACCGGGTCGTCCCGGGCTCGAACCTCCTCGTCG
>JAPOLW010000773.1 GCA_029976905.1 bacterium
GATCAGGACGGGATGTCCCTGGATGAACCGCCCCAAGGTTCCCGACGAGTTGGCGAGCCCCGTCGGAAACGCCGCCGTGGCCGAGCGCGCAAGCAGATGGGGTGCGAGCGGGAAGCCCGACGCCAGGACGAAATAGCGACTTTCGAGCTGCAGCGTCTGGCCGGTGTCGGTCTGGAGCGCCTCGGCCGCTTCGACCCGCCGCCCGTCCCCGACGCGCAGTCGCCGTACGACGACCCGGGGCACGAGTTCGATCTTCCCCGCGTCTTCGAGCGCCCGTAGGGTGAAATCCGGGGAATACTTGGCGCCGGTCGGGCAGACATAGCAGGTGTCGCAGCGCACGCAGGCGGGTCGCCCGTCGTACGAGCGGGAGTTCTTTGCGTAGGGCGCGGCGTGCAGCGGAAGACCTGCGCGCCCGGCCCACGCCCGAATCACACGCAGGTCGGCGCTTTCGGGCACCGGCGGCATGGGAAAGGGTGTCGAGCGCGGGGCCCCATCGGGCTCCCCGGAGACGCCGAGGCGGCGCTCGGCGTCTGCGTAGTACGGCTCGAGGTCTTCGTAGGAGAGGGGCCAATCCCGGCCGTACCCGTGGAGCGATCGGGTTCGGAAGTCCTCGGGTGCGAAGCGGGGCGTCTGCGCGTTCCAATGGGTCGCTTGCCCCCCGACGTACATCGTCGGGCCCAGATGGCGCCCCCCGGCGCGCTCGGCGCCGCGAGGCCGGGCCACCACCCGATCCCCCCGCCACGGGCGCTCCATGTACTGCATCCAACGGCGCGCGCTGCGCGGGCGCTGCGCCGGGGCGAGCGCCCGCGGACCAGCGTCGACGACGAGGATCCGATCGACGCCCGCCTCGGCCAATCGTGCCGCGACCAAGGCTCCGACGATCCCTCCGCCGATGATGCAGACCTGACTTTCGAGCTTTCTCAAAATCGACCCCGGGGAGGTTCTTCGGCAACACCCGAGAACCCCCGGCAGGTGCGCTCGCCAAAGGAATGTCCGAGGCTTCGTTCGACGCCCTCTGCCGAGTTGAAGTAGAATGCCATCAGGGTCAGGGCCACATGGTCGGCCGGCGTACCCACGAATGCCGCGGGTCCGGGCAACCAGAAGACGGGCGCGCCCAGCGGATTGAGGTCGTGCAGCGCCAGTTCGTCGACGGCCTTCTCGATCTGCCGTCGCACGATCTGCTCCTGCCGATGCGGGTCGATCTCGGAGAACGGTATTCCTCGCTCCTCCCTCGCTTCGTCATCGAGCGACCGCAGTTGCGCCTGGTAGCGCTGGCGCGGCGAGGCCCGCGCCGAAACCAACTTCCGCGCGAACGGAAGCTCGAGCAGATAGGCCGTGTCCTCGGTGGCCATGAGATCGACGTCGGGCTGGAACCCGTCCACCCACCGCCAGAATCCGGTGACGACCTGGCGGCGCGCCTGGTCGGTGAGCCCACCCGGAAGCACGACACGTGCAACTGCCTCGAGCGGCTCGGCGCCGGTCGCGGGCGAGGGACGCGCACGCGCTCGCCGACGGTAGGGCCAGAGCAACAGGGCAGCCACCTGGCTGGCCAACTGGATGACTCGCCGCCGTCCCGTCTTCAGGGCAGATTCCATTGGCTTCGGAGTTCCTCGCTCTCGTGCCAACGCCGCAGGCCGCTCGAAAGACGTTTCCCCACCGCGGCGATCGCTCCGACGGGAAGACCTCTGCTCGAGCCCGCCCTGGCGAGCACCCGCGGGGTCAACGC
>JAPOLW010000774.1 GCA_029976905.1 bacterium
GACGTCGCTCGCCCCGCCGTAGACGCGCTCGAGTTCCTCGACGTCCGATGGCTCCGAGGCGTTGTCCGCGATGACGACGTGGACCCGCGGCCCCTGCCCGCGGCGCAGGGAATCGACGCAGACCCGCGTCACGGCGGCGCCGTTGTAATTGACCACGACGGCCCCGACCAGCGGGTCCCCGTCCCCCCTGGGGGATGGGCTCGAGGAAATCTCCACCTCAAGCCCCCCCGGGTGCGTCGAGCACGGCGCGCAAACGCCCGGCGCGCACGTCAGGCCCGGCCGAGCGCAGGGCGGCCTCACGCGCCGCCGCCCCGAGCTTCCGCCGCCGCTCGGGGTCGGCCGCAAGCGAGCGCAGGGCCCCCGCGAGCGCCTCCGGCTCGGGCGCCACCGCGACGATCGACTGGCCCGGCGAAAAGACCTCGCGGATGGCGGTCGTATCCGCCGTCACGATCGTCCGCCCCACCTGGGCTGCCTGGTATACCTTGTTCGGAATGACCATGTTCGCCTTGACGCTGGAGCCAAAGATCCCAAGGACCACATCGGCGTTTCGGATCCATTGCGGAAGTTCTTCGTACGCAGCCCAGTCGTGCAGCCGCACGTGCGACAGGCCGCGCATCGAGCGCTCACAGGATTCCCGCTCCGGCCCGCTTCCGATGAGGTCGAAGACGATCCCCTCGTCGGCGGAAATCAGGGCTGCCGCCGCGGCGACGACGTCATACCCGTGCAGCGGCAGATAGGAGCCGTATCCGAGGACCCGGAGTACACCGGAGAGGGGTGGCGGATCCGTCTCGGCCGGGGCGAAGAGGTCCTCCGCTCCCAGGTATTGCACGAGGATGCGAGAGCGTGGAATCCCGAAGCGCTCGCGCACATAGGCCCCGTGGGCCTCGGTATCGACCACCACGAGATCGGCCGCGCCGAGGCTCCTGCGATCGATCCACGCGAGCAACCGGCCCAGCAGGGATCCGCGGGTGTACCGCCGCCGGTCGTCGACGAGCGTTTCGGTGATCGTCACCAGGGGGGCGAAGAGAACGCGTCGACCGCGCGCAAGCCGCCGCGCCAACAGAACGTCGAGCTGTCCGTTGAAGCCCGCCACCAGCAGGTCGGCCCCGACCGCCACCCTGCGGAAGCGCCACGCGAGGCGGGCCATCGCCGCCGCCCAGCGAAACGCCAACCCGAGCAGAGCTCCCGGGGCGAAGTAGGAGGCGTGTTTGTCCCGCGTCTCCTCCCACAACGCTTCGTGACACGATCGCAACTCCACCCCGGCCCGCCGCAGATCACCGGCGAGCAGCGCGCTCGCCGCGTGCTTTGCGTTGAAGGTGCCGAAGAGAACGGCGATCACCGGGCGGCGTCCCCTCCATCGCCCACGCCGGCGTCCTTCTTTTCCGGCCGATGATAGCCAGGCTCGAGATCCGGCTTCTCACCGAGCCGCAATTCCATCTTGCGCACGCGCTGCAGGATGTCCTCGCTGAGGCCCCGGCTGGCCGCAATGAGGTCGGCGAGGAGACCCATGAGCACCGTCTGTACGCCGATGATCGTCATCGAGGCCGCCAGGATGAGCGACTGCACGAGTCCCTGCGGTCCGAAGAGAAAGCTGTAGGCGATGAAGCGCAGCCCCAGCAGAAGCCCGCCCAGGATCATCAGTCCGCCCAGCGTCCAGAACACCCGGATCGGCTCGTAGAGCGAGTAGATCCGCACCAGGGTCACAAAGGAGCGCCGGAGGTAG
>JAPOLW010000775.1 GCA_029976905.1 bacterium
ACCGCCGGTTCCGTCTGGGCGCTCATCGAGCGCCGTGCCCAAGCGACCCCCGATGCCCCCATGGCGATCGGCGAGGACGACTCTCCCTTGACCTTCCGCGGGTACCACGACGCGTGCCTGCGGGTCGCGGCCGGACTGCACGCGCGCGGCGTGGGCGCGGACACGCCGGTGACCTGGTCGCTGCCCACGGGTTTCGACGCCTTCATCCTCGAGGGCGCTCTCAGTCGACTCGGCGCCTGCCAGAACCCTGTCATTCCGATCTATCGCAAGCGCGAGTTCAGCTTCATCACCGACCAGACGAAAGCCCGCTGGCTCATCGTTCCCCCCACCGTGCGGGGCTTCGATTACGCCGCGATGGCGCGCGACATCGCGGCCGAGCAGACGGGCCTGGAGACACTGGTCGTCGAGAGCCGTCCGGGCGGCGGCGCGCTACCCGAGGGATCCCCCGGAGACCTGCCACCACCTCCGGCCGAGACCACCCCCGACGACGCCCCCGTGCGCTGGATCTTCTACACCTCGGGCACCACCGCCGACCCCAAAGGGGCCAAACACACCGACCACACCATCTTGATCCACGCGCTCGGCATGGCCGACCGGCTCGCCGTCGAGCTCGGATCCCGGGTCGCCCTGGCCTTTCCCTTTACGCACATCGGCGGCTCGAGCTGGCTCGCCAGTGCCCTCTCCCACGGTTGCACCTTGCTCCCCGTCGCCCAGTTCGATCCCACCACCACGATCGCCCATCTCTCCCGGCACGGCTGCACGCACGCGGGCTCCGGGACCGCCTTCCACCAGGCCTACCTCGCCGCCCAGCGCGCCGACCCCGACCACCCCCTCTTTCCCGACGTCGTTTGCTTTCCAGGCGGGGCCGCCGCCAAGCCCCCGGAACTCCACTATGAGATCAAGCGTGAACTCGGCGGCGTGGGCATCGTCTCGGGGTACGGACTGACCGAGTGCCCGATCATCTCGATGAACGCGACGACCGACCCCGACGAGAAGCTCGCCCATACCGAAGGTCGCAAGAATCCGGACGAGGCGGACATCCGTGTCGTAAAGGCCGACGGGAGTCTTGCGGGGCCCGGAGAGGAAGGGGAATTGCGCCACAAGGGACCGCAGCTGTGCAAGGGATACGTCGACGGCTCCCTCGACGCGAAGGCCTTCGACGTCGATGGTTATTTCTGCAGCGGCGACCTGGGCGTCGTCGACGAGGACGGCTTCGTTCGCATCACCGGGCGCCTGAAGGACGTGATCATCCGCAAGGGGGAGAACATCCCGGCCAAAGAGGTGGAGGATCTGCTCTATACGCACCCCAAGGTGCGCGAGGTCGCCGTCATTGGTCTCCCCGATCCCGATCTCGGGGAGCGCTGCTGTGCCGTGGTCGCGACCCGGGAGGAGAACGACCCTCTGGGCTTCGAGGAGATGGTTGCCTTTCTGCGCTCGGCGGACCTGATGGTGCAGAAGATCCCCGAGCAGCTCGAGCTCGTTCCCGAACTCCCCCGCAACCCGGCCGGGAAGGTCCTCAAGAACGACCTACGCGCTCGCTACGGTCCAGCCGACTGACGCCGGAGCGCGCCTACCACGAAAACGTCTGGCCCCCGTTGGCGCGCAGGATCGCACCCGTGGTCCAGCGCGAGGCGTCCGAGGCCAGGTGGAGCACCAGGTGCGCCTGGTCTTCGGCCTCGCCCACCTCCCCCAGCGGCGACCGTCCCCGCATGGTCTCGACG
>JAPOLW010000776.1 GCA_029976905.1 bacterium
CCCGCCCCTCCCGGGCCGACCTCTCCGAACCCAACCCCGAGCGCCTGCTGGAGGCAATCGCGGCGGCACGGCGTCGCCTCGAACAGCGCTCGCCCGGAAGGTTGGGGCGAGCGCTTGACCTCCTTTCGAAATCGCGAATTCATAGTCTCCATTCCCACGCTCGCCTTCCACCTTCTGGTGCTCTGCACGGCCAGTGCCCTTTTCGAATCCCTCTTCGTCCCGTTCGGTTTCAATCGACTCGACGAGGGCTGGGTTCTCCAGGCCGCCCGGCAATTGCACGACGGAGGCACCCTCTACGAGGACGTATTCTTCGTCTTCCCGCCAGGACATCTGTTGCCGGCCTGGCTGGGGTACGCCTGGTCTCCACCGGGCCTTCTTCCGGCGCGGTGGATCTACGCCGCCCTGAACGTCGTGCTCTGCGCGTGCTTCTATCTCCTGGGTCGCCGCCTGGCCGCGCCCCGGCATGCGTTCGTCGCAACCCTGTTGCTGGTCTTCAACTCGCCGACGGCCCACGCATCCCACTATCTCTTCGCCTACCGCTACGTCTTCTGGTCCCTCCTGGCGCTTCTGGCCTTCGACCAGTGGGTCCGCCACGACCGGGCGCGTTGGATCGGCGCCGCTGGCTTCCTCGCTGGCATCGGCCTCTGCTTTCGTCTGACACCCGCCTTCGCGGTGAGCGCGGGAATTGCCACCGCCATCCTCGGGCACCGCCGCGCGCTCGCGGCCTGGATCCGGGACTCCGCCCTCTACGCCATCGGACTCCTGCTTGCCGCGGGACCGGTCATCGGTTGGCTTCTCACCTCGGTCGGTCCCGCCGTGCTGTGGAGTGAAGTGGTCGTCCGCCCCGTGGAGATGACGGCGGAGCAGAGCCTGCCCCCCCCGCCACTCTTTCTGCCGACCTCCCTCGATCGCACCGAACTCTGGCGAGCTTTCCTCGCCCTCGAATTCCGTATCGCACCGCTCGTCGTCCTCGTCGTTCTGGTGCGGGTGGCCCTGGAGTGGCTTCGCGACGCACGGGCAGGGAGGCCCCATGGTCGACCGCTGCTCCTGGCGACCGCGGTCTTCGCTGCCGTCTTCGCGACGCGAGCCTTTGGTCGAGCCGACGAAAGCCACCTGGTCTCGGCCATCCCCGCGATCCTCCTGCTCGTGGGCCCCGTGCTGGACGGCTTCGAGCGAGCCCTGGTCCGTCGCGGGTATCCATCGTACCGCGCCCGAGCCATCGCCATGGGAACCGGGATCTTCCTTCTGGTCGGCTGGATGGGCGCGCAACGCTGGGATGAGTGGGTCCTTGGCGGGCTGCGCGAGCGGAGCCCCGGGCCGGGCAACATGGACCGTCCCATGCGCAAAATGGCCGTTCCCAATCCCGTCCCCGGTGGGGTCCGACTTCTTCGGCGGGTGACACGCCCCGGGGACGTCGTTCTCGACCTCTCGGCATCGCCCGTCCTGCAGGTACTCGCGAATCGGCGCGGACCCGGCGGCCCCGAGTTGATCATGCCGGGAACCTTCCGGAACGCGCAGGAGGAGGAGCGCTTCGTGGCCCGCCTCGAAGCGGACCCGCCCGCCTACGTCCTCACGGCCGTGGCTCCCTTCGATGGACTCCCCGAGCGGGGAGTCCAGAGGAGCGCCCCGCTGGTCTGGGCCTGGGTCCAGCAGAATTACCTCGCACGCCACCGCGGCCCCTTCTACGTCGGCCTGGTGCCCCGTCCCCGCGACGATCACC
>JAPOLW010000777.1 GCA_029976905.1 bacterium
CGTGGGCTTCGTGGAGCGAAAGACGGTCCGGCCAGACGAGGGAACCCGTGGTGCGGGGGATGGGGGCGATGTCGTTGGGGCCGTCGGGGCAGAGCAGGGACGCGAGAGCGAGGAGTTGTCGCCGGCCGACCCCGAGTTCGAACATCCCGCCAAAATAGACGACGACGCCTCGCGACGCGCAGCGAGCGACTGCGTCGAGTGCCTCGAGCACCCCGCCCATGCGTGCGGGCTTGATGTTGGCGGCAAAGGGGGCCGGATGCTCGTCGAGGGCCCGGGCGTGGGTAAAGGGTGCATCGACCGAGCGTCGGTCCTCGATTGCGGGCGCGGCCGCGAGGGGATCGGCGCCCGGATCTTCGAGGAGCGCCCCGGGGAGGAGCCGGTGGGCCAGGAGGTGCTGGTCGGGCCCCCCGGCGCGCTTCCAATCCAACACGGCCACCCGGCCGCTTTCGGCGAGGCGTTCGAACGTCGTTGCGTCCCACCCCGCTGCGACGTCGATCTTCGCTTCGAGCTTCGGGTTGCCGCCGATCGTGGTGCGGAGATCCGCAGCGGGGTCCCTGCCCGGCGTGAACGAGATCACGTAGCGCGTTGCCTGGGGAGCTGCTCCGATCAATTGTCCCACCGTGCGTCCGGATTGGCGAAGGGCCAGGTCGATGGCGGCCGCTTCGAGCGCGGCCCGCTCGTAGGGCTCGGCCACGCGTTCGCGCAGAACCCGTTCGAACGCGCCCAGGCTCGTGGCGCCGGTGGGCACGTTTGTCGGCGCCGTCTTCTGGAAGGTGCGATGAACCCCGGTGGTCCAGCCGACGTGTTCCCCGAATCCATGATGGTCGGCGCCTGAGAGCGTGACGATCGAACTGGGTCGTGGTTCGTCGGGATAGGAGGGGATTGGAATCGACCGTGTTTCCACCGACGTCGCGGCGATCTCGACGGGCAAAGCCCGCAACGCCGCGGCGAGCGCGCGCGCACGCCCGCGGTCAGGCGTCGGCGGCACAGCGGAAGCCCGAGAAGATCTGGCGTCGCTGCGGTAGGTCCCAATTCCGGAAGGTATTTCGGATGGCGACCGGGCGCGTCGCCCACGACCCGCCGCGCAGGACCTTGTAGCCCTGTCCGAAGTGGATCTCGGAGTATTCCGGGTAGGGGAAGGCCTCGAAGCCGGGGTAGGGGGCGAAGTCGCTGGAGGTCCACTCCCACACCGAGCCCAGCATCTGTTCGCAGCCGAAGTAGCTGCGCCCCAGCGGATAGGCGCCGATCGGGGCCGGGCCGAAGGTCTTCTGGTCCAGATTCGCGTGCGCTTCCGAAGGCGGCGCATCACCCCAGGGGTAGTGGCGCGCCACCCCTCGCTCGAGATCGCATGCGGCGGCCTTCTCCCATTCGAATTCGGTCGGCAGGCGCTTGCCGGCCCAGCGGGCGTAGGCCTCGGCCTCGTAGAAGCACACGTGAATGACCGGCCGACGCGGATCGAGGAGCTCACGGCGTCCGAAGGAGAGCTCGTCCCAGCCGCCGTCCTGTCGGGTACGCCATTGCCCGGGGTGTTTCGTGCGCGTTTCCTGCCGCCACTGCCAGCCCGCCTCACACCACGCATCGCGTCGATCGTAGCCACCGTCTTCGATGAAGGCGGCGAACTGGGCATTGCTGACCGGCGCGATGTCGATCCGGAAGGCCGGAATGTCGACCTCGTGCTGGGGCCGCTCGTTGTCGTAGGCGGCGGTCCGGTCATTGG
>JAPOLW010000778.1 GCA_029976905.1 bacterium
CGCGTGCATCGAGGATTCCCCGCCGCTGCATGCGTCCGAGGGAGGAGTCATCCGCGAGGGCGCCGATTCCGAGGTCGATCGTTTACGTGGTCTGCTCCGCGATGCGCAGAGCCTCATCGCGGCCCTCGAGGCGCGCGAACGCGAGGCCACCGGGATCTCTTCACTGAAGATCAAGTACCACCGCGTCCTCGGGTACTTCTTCGACGTCACCAAGCCGAATTTGAAGCTCGCTCCGGAGCACTTCGTGCGTCGTCAGTCGATGGCCTCCGGGGAACGCTTCAGCAGCCCCGAACTCAAGGAGCTCGAGGACCAGCTGTCGACTGCGGAGAGCCGTGCGATCGAACGCGAGGTGGCACTCTTCGAGGAATTGTTGACGGCGATCCAGGAGCAGCAGGCCGCGCTTTCCCGCCTCGCCGACGCGCTCGCCGGACTCGATGCTCTTTGCGGCCTGGCCGCGACGGCGCACGATCGCGGTTACGTGCGCCCGCGATTGCACCGGGGCGATGCGATCCGTATCCGAGACGGCCGCCATCCGATCGTCGAGCAGACCTCGGCGGCGGGGTCTTTCGTCGCCAACGACACGACGCTCGACGGCGCGTGCGAGCAGGTGGTCCTGCTCACGGGGCCGAACATGGCGGGCAAGAGCACGTACTTGCGTCAGGTAGCGCTGATCACGCTACTGGCGCATGCGGGCAGTTTCGTCCCGGCGGCCGAGGCGGAGGTCCCCATCACCGACCGGATCTGGACGCGGGTGGGGGCGGGAGACGACCTCGTTGCCGGTGACTCCACCTTCATGGTGGAGATGAAGGAGACCGCCGCGATCCTCGGCAATCTCACCCCGCGGACGCTCGTGGTTCTGGACGAGATCGGCCGTGGAACGAGCACGTATGATGGGATCGCCATCGCATGGGCGGTTGCGGAGTATCTGCACGACGTCGAACCTGCGCCCGGCGCACGGGTGAAGACGCTCTTTGCCACTCACTTCCACGAATTGACTGCCCTGGGCGCCTCCCATCCGAGGGTCTGCAACTACTCCGTGTC
The DNA here is from genome assembly GCA_029976905.1 of bacterium. Taxonomy (GTDB): domain Bacteria; phylum Desulfobacterota; class Binatia; order UBA12015; family UBA12015; genus VGTG01. Next base: position 1,042 of record JAPOLW010000778.1, read on the forward strand.
GGTGCGCGAATGGAAGGACGAAGTCCTCTTTTTGCGCAAGGTCGTTCCGGGCCCGGCGAGTCGGAGTTACGGGATTGCCGTTGCTCGGCTCGCGGGGGTCCCCGAAGCGGTCGTGAACCGGGCGCGCTCCCTTCTGCGCGATCTGGAAGACGGCAAAGGTCCTGAGGTCGTGCCGACCCAGTGGGGGGCGGGGGCTGGGGTGGCACAGTTGGACCTTTTTCGGGGCGGTGGCGATGCGCTGACGCGCGAGTTGCTTGATCTGGACATCGAGTCGATGACCCCGCTGGAAGCGCTGACCCGGCTCTCGGAGCTTCGCGAACGGGCGCGGCGCGGATGAGAGGCGGGCGGAGAAAGCACGGCTCGAAGATGGGTCGGAGAGGGCGCACGGGGTCGCGGCGGGCCACGGTTCGTGCCTGGACCACGGCGTTGGTCCTCCTGGTGATGACGCCACCGCCGGGTTGGGCGCAGACGTCTCCGGCTCGTCGTGCGATCGTGGAGCGTGTCGAGTGGGAGGTTTCCGACACCGGCGCCCGCGTCATCATCGTCGTGAAGGGCAAGGTCGATTACAGCACCCACACCGCCGGTGCGGCTCCTGAGGCGGGGCTGCCCCCTCGCGCGTACGTCGATCTGAAGCCGGCACGCCTGGGGAGCGCGATCGCGCGGGAGCCGATTCCG
>JAPOLW010000779.1 GCA_029976905.1 bacterium
GTCAAACGCAGCATCGTGAGTTGGCCCTGGAGGCGTGCTGAGACAGAGATGCTCGTAGTCTGTCCTTGGGCAATGATTCGGTTGCTTGAGTTCATCCCTCATCCTCGGAAATGAGGCGACCGACGCGCTGCTCGCGTCGTCGGGAATTCTCGGCGCCCTGGCGACACCGGGAGAGCGCCTCCGGATTCCCATCGCCATCGAAGGCGTCTATCCCGATCTCGTGAGCGCCCCCTCTCCGGCCTTCCTGCGCGATTCGGTCCGCAGGGAGGGCGGCCGCAACGCAGCGGGCTTCTTGCGACGGCTGCTCGGCGGCGGCAGCAAACCACCCGCCGCCGGATCGCCGTGAGGCCGATCTCGAGGCATTGGCTCGAGCTGCCTTCCGCGGGTCTGTGGGTGCGGGCCTTTCGCACCGGTCGGGAAGATGTCGCGTTCTGGAAACACCTCTTCGAGTCGTTCGAAGACGTGGCCGTCGTCCGGACGGCCGCCAACGAGGGGCCGGACGCGATCGTGGCCCTCGTCGCGACGCGTGATTTCGTCGAGGAGGCCGAGTCCGTGCTGGACGATGTCGTGCGTCGCGGGGCTCCGCGGGTCGTCGCGACGGCTCTGCCGGCTCATTGTCGGGAAGACTGGTTTCTCACCGAATGGAGTCGGCCCGGGGAGCGTCGCGTCGATTAGGGCTCTCCGGTCGTCTCGTCCCCGGTTTCGTCTGCGGATCCCGAACGGGCGAAGAAGTAGGCGACGACGATGCTGACCCCGTAGAGGACGGTCAGGGGTGCGGCGAGCAGGAGCTGCGAGGCGACATCGGCGGGCGTGAGGACGGCGGCGAGAGCGACGATCCCGATCAGCGCGTAGCGCCAGGGGCGCAACAGCGTGTTGTGATCGATCAGGCCGATGCGCGCGAAGAAGAAGGCGAGGACGGGGAGTTCGAAGGTGACCCCGAATGCGAGGAGCAGCCGGGAACTGAACGAGAGGTATTCGCTGATGCGCAGTGTGGGTTCGATGCCGATGGTTGCGTATTGCTCGAGAAAAAAGCGGTATCCGACCTGGAAGACGAAGACGTAGCAAAAGGCTCCACCGGCGGCGAAGAAGAGCGAGCCGAAAAGGACGAAGGGGATGACGTAGTACTTCTCGTGCTCGTGCAGTCCTGGAGCGACGAAGGCCCAGATCTGGTGGAGGATGGCGGGTAGGGCGAGGAAGACGCCGGCGATGAAGGCAACCTTGAGCTTGGTGAAGAAGGCCTCGGCAACGCCGGTTCCGATCAGGGCCACGCCACCGGGGCCCGCCGCTTCCTGGACCGGGTGGGTCAGGAACGCAAAGAGGACGTCGGAGAAGGTGTACGCAATGCCGAAGCCGATCGCGACGGCGAGGAGCGTCTTGCCGATTCTCCAGCGGAGCTCCTCGAGGTGCTCGGTCAGCGGCATCTCGACGTCGGACATGGAATCTCCGGGAAGACGGGCGGCGAGCGAGCGGGGCGCCGCTCAGGACTCCGCGCGCGGGTCGGTGCGGGTGGGGGGCGTGTCGGATGCCTCGTCGGTGCCGCTCTCCGCGGCGGCCGGGGTGTTCCTGGAGGCGGGGTCCGTCGACGGTACGGCTCCGGCTGCCGGGGTCGGTCCCGCGGGCGCCGTCTCGGGGGCCGCGGGGGGATCGCCGGAATCGGCCGCGGGGGGATCGCCGGAATCGGCCGCGGGGGGATCGCCGGAATCGGCCGCG